>JAUXIU010000207.1 GCA_030620895.1 Deltaproteobacteria bacterium | reverse complement strand
CCAGGCCATGCCAGATGGCAACAAGGCTTATTTAAACACAACGTCATAAATAAATGCGCATACAGAGCGTCAGAACAAAGCAGACCAAGGTGCGACAAAGGTGAGGAGTGAGGCGTACTTCGTAGTACGCCGTAATGACGAGCCGAAGAGCCGGGGCACCCACACGAAGTGTGGGTCGGATATGCAAAGTTATGGCGTTCCGTATAGAAAGGTATTATCAAATGTTTAAGAACCTTGGTATATCTTTGTTCAGTTTCATTCTCATAACATTGTCATTCACATCATGCGCAATAATTGCACCTGAGATAGAGGTATCCTCTTACGAGTCTACCGGGTCCGATGCACACTTAACAGACAGGCTGTATTACCAAACCATCTTTTCAGGAAACGAATTATGCCTCGATAAGGAATATGCAACTAACCTTTGGATAAAAAACGCAATAAATAATAGTCATCCAAGCTGTTTAGCAGCAGTTAATTCATTGGATGGGGAGATTGAAGGCCCTCTCTTTTCTGAAGAGGAAGAGATAGAGGGCAATAAAATCATATCTGATGTTCCCATAGTTATAAATGACAGGGTCGAGTACTTCATAAGATTCTTCCAGACAAGAGGAAGGGTTTTTTTTGAGAGATGGCTAGCAAGGAGCACGAAATATCTTCCAATGGTAAAAGGTATCCTGAGAGAGAATGGGCTCCCTGAAGATCTCGCCTATCTGGCCCTTATAGAAAGCGGTTTTAATACAAAGGCATATTCAAGGGCTAAGGCATCCGGTATGTGGCAGTTCATGAAATGGACAGGAAAGAGGTACGGATTGCGCATAGACTGGTGGATTGATGAAAGGCGTGATCCTGAAAAAGCCACATGGGCTGCTGCTGCATATCTGAAGAACCTATACAACGAATTCGACTCCTGGCACCTTGCAGCAGCAGGTTACAATGGGGGAGAAGGCAGGATAAGGAGAGCGCTAAAAAAACACAAAACCGATGACTTCTGGGTTATAGCAAAAAAAAGAAGGGCATTAAAGAGGGAGACGAGAAATTATATCCCGAAATATATAGCCGCTATGTTGATTGCCAAGGAACCTGAGGAGTATGGATTCAGAGATATTAAATATTACGAGCCCTTAGAGTATGACAAGGTAAAGGTCCAGAAGGCGACTGACCTCAGGGTTATTGCCCGTGCCTGTGAGTGTTCGGTGCAAGAGATCAAGGAACTCAATCCAGAGCTCCGCAGATGGTTTACACCCCCAAACTATCCAGGGTATGAGGTAAAAATACCAAAAGGCAAAGCAACCATCTTCCTTGCAAACATTAGTAAGATCCCCAAACAGGAACTATTAAGGTTCCTGAAACACAGAGTTAAAAGGGGAGAGGCGCTGTATACAATCGCAAGAAAATATGGCACAAAAATTGAGCCAATAGTCTACTTGAATAACATAAAGAATGCCCGCTTTATAAGGGAGGGAAGATTGATTGTAATTCCATTACGGGCAAGGGATAGAGGCAGAAAGAGAGCCGAAAGAGTTACCGTTTCAAAGGACGGCACATATCTCGTAAGAACCGGTGACACGCTCTGGGATATTTCATTGCGTTTTGGGGTAAGGGTTAAAGACCTCCTCGAATGGAACAAGATTGATAAACCCGACAGACTATTCCCGGGACAAAGGCTATATGTAAAAGAAGCCAGGCTTGATACAGGAGAAGGCAGGGATGATATCGGCTAAAGAGGCAATAGATATAATACTCTCTGAGGTAAGACCTCTCGGGTTCGAGAAACTCCCCCTCCTATCATCAATAGAAAGGGTCATCGCCGAAGATATTACCGCCACCAGAGCTAACCCGCCATTGGACAATTCTGCAATGGACGGCTATGCTGTGAACTCATCCGATACAAAGGGTGCTTCAGAGGAGACACCAGTTATACTAAAGGTAATAGCCGATCTCCCTGCCGGTGGTATCTTAAAAGACAGAGTCAATGATGGAGAGACAGTAAGGATAATGACCGGAGCCCCCATACCGGATGGAGCGGATGCGGTGGTAATGGTAGAGTATACTGAAAGATCAGAAACAAGCAATAATAAAACAGATGTTAAAATCTTTAGGGAGTCAAAACCTGGTGATAATATAAGAAGGGCCGGTGAGGATTTCAAAATAGGTGATGTTGTTATACAAAGGGGAAAGGTGATAAGAGCACCAGAGGTGGCAATGATGGCCACCTTGGGTATATCTTATATAACAACCTATCAGAAGCCAAGTGTTGCTGTACTTTCTACTGGGGATGAACTCGTAGATATATACGAACTCCCCACAGAGGGTAAGATTGTGAACAGCAATAGCTATGCCATCGCCGCCCAGATAATAGGGTGTGGAGGTCAGCCTGTACAATTGGGGATCGCTCGGGATAACAAGGATGACCTTGAGGAAAAACTG
>JAUXIU010000061.1 GCA_030620895.1 Deltaproteobacteria bacterium | reverse complement strand
TCAGACTGCAAGGTTGTTATATAAGGCCGTAGACGGTCGTGAGTACGTGCTAAATCTTATAGATACTCCGGGGCATGTGGATTTTAGTTATGAGGTTTCAAGAAGCCTCGCTGCGTGCGAGGGTGCGGTGCTTATAATAGATGCATCTCAGGGTGTTGAGGCACAGACGGTGGCCCATCTGTACACAGCTGTGGATATAGGACTCGAGGTGTTCCCTGTTCTTAACAAGATAGACCTTCCACAGGCGAATCCAGAGAAGGTAAAACACGAGATTGAGGACATCCTGGGTATTGATGCCAGTGATGCCATACTGGCAAGCGCAAAGGAAGGCATAGGGATCAGGGAAATACTCGAGGACATTGTAAAGAGGGTACCACCTCCGGCAGGCGACCCTAAGAAACCCTTAAAGGCACTTGTTTTTGATAGCTGGTATGACAGCTATCAGGGGGTAGTGGTCCTTGTGAGGGTCTTTGATGGTATTCTAAGAAAGGGTTCAAGGATAAGGTTTATCGCAACTGGTAAGGTTTGCGATGTGGATAAAATTGGTGTCTATGCCCCATATCCAATGGAGGTTAAAGAGCTTTCCACCGGTGAGGTCGGTTTTGTTACAGCGGCTATAAAAGAGGTAAGGGATACGAAGATAGGGGATACGATGACAGATGAGTCTAACCCGACAGAGACCCCCCTACCGGGCTTCAAGGCGGTAAAGCCGATGGTCTTCAGTGGACTCTATCCAGTGGACTCTTCGCAGTATGAGAACCTTAAAGATGCGGTGGAGAAACTCAGGCTGAACGATACGTCTTTTACGTATGAACCGGAGACATCCATTGCCCTTGGTTTTGGTTTCAGGTGCGGTTTCCTTGGACTTCTGCATATGGAAATAATACAGGAGAGACTGGAGAGGGAGTACGGGTTAAACCTTATAATTACTGCACCTACTGTTGTCTATAAGGTCAAAAAGACCGATGGTGAGGTGGTAAGTATAGATACCCCTACGAAGCTCCCACCGGTACAGTATATAGAGAGTATGGAAGAGCCCTATATCCTTGCCACCATACACCTTCCGTCTGAATATCTGGGTCCTGTTCTGGCCCTCTGCGAAGGACGGAGGGGAGTGCAAAAAGAGATGAACTTCCATTCGCTTACAAGGGTAACATTGGCCTATGAACTCCCACTGAATGAGGTCGTATTGGACTTCTACGACAGGCTAAAGACATTGAGTAAGGGTTATGCGTCTATGGATTACGAATACCTGGATTACAGGAGTTCTGATCTGGTCAGGATGGATATATTGATTAATGGTGAGGCCGTTGATGCCCTTGCTGTTATAGCCCCCAGGGAGAAGGCTTATTACAGGGGAAAGGAATTAGTTGGGAAGATGAAGGAGTTGATACCAAGGCAGATGTTTGAGGTTGTAATCCAGGCTGCTATCGGTAGCAGGGTGATAGCAAGGGAGAGCATAAGAGCTCTAAGAAAGAATGTTACCGCGAAGTGTTATGGGGGAGATATAACAAGAAAGAGGAAGCTCCTTGAAAAGCAGAAGGAGGGAAAGAGAAGGATGAAACAGGTTGGCAAAGTGGAATTACCACAAGAGGCGTTTCTGGCGGTCTTAAAAGCTCATGAATAAAAATACCGGAAAAGAAAAACCTGAAACGAAAAAGAAAAAGGCTATCAAAGAAACGTTAGAGGCAATCGTTATTGCCCTGGTTTTAGCCCTCATTATACGAACGTTTGCTATTCAGGCCTTTAAGATCCCATCGAGTTCAATGGAAAACACCCTCCTAATCGGAGATCATCTTCTTGTGTCGAAATTATCTTACGGATTCCAGGTGCCGACACCGGGTATGGTCTCTATATTCGGTATAAAGGTGCCCTTCTTTACTACCAACCTCAAACCGCTCTGGGGAGA
Organism: Deltaproteobacteria bacterium; assembly: GCA_030620895.1. GTDB lineage: Bacteria > Desulfobacterota > GWC2-55-46 > S146-70 > JAUXIU01 > JAUXIU01. The sequence goes on along the minus strand of JAUXIU010000061.1, from coordinate 4,783 downwards.
ACCCGAATTTGGGGATATAATCGTATTCAAGTTTCCTGGCGACAGGACAAAAGACTACATAAAGAGGGTTATAGGTGTAGAAGGAGATATTGTTGAGGTGAAGGATAAAAAGGTATATATAAACGGCAAGGCAATAGACGACCCCTACGGCATCCATCTTGAGTCAACTCTTTATCCGAAGTCCATGGATTCAAGGGATAATTTTGGACCTTTTAAGGTCCCTGAGGACACCGTATTTGTGCTTGGAGATAACAGAGACCGCAGCTATGACAGCCGCTACTGGGGCACAGTAAAACTTGAAGAGATAAAGGGAAAGGCGAAGATTATCTACTGGTCTTGGAACACGGAAGATCACTGGCCAAGGTTTGGAAGGGTTGGCAACTTTATTTATTAATCTATACTGAAAAATGGTAGAATCAATCGACGATTAATAAAACCGTAGTGCGTGATGCGTATTGCGAGAATACTGAATTAGGAATAATTCCTAATAGCTTTTTAGGTTGTAGCTTTTTAGCTTATTAGGAAAATACAGGAACGAGCCAACCCTAAGAAGCTACCCCCTAAAAAGCTAAGAAGCTAATCAGCTAATTCCTGTGACTTAAATTGACCAAACTGGATTTAGATATTCGATACTAGGATATGTTATGAAACATTTGGTGGAGACTAAGATGATAGAACTCTATGATACCACCTTGAGGGATGGGACACAGGCTGAAGATATAAGCCTCTCTGTCGAAGACAAGGTGCGTATTGCACTCAGGCTGGATGAGCTGGGGATCCACTACATTGAAGGTGGTTGGCCAGGGTCAAATCCTAAAGACATCCAGTTCTTTAAAGAGTTGCGTAATGTCAGGCTTTCAAACTCCATGCTTGTGGCCTTTGGAAGCACGAGGAAGTCAGGCATCAAGACAAAGGATGACCCGAATATCAAGGCCATTTTGAAGGCAGGGACCCCGGTCGTGACCATATTTGGCAAGAGTTGGAACCTTCATGTCAGAGAGGCGCTTAAGATAACCATGGAAGAGAACCTGGAACTCATCAACGATTCCATAGCCTATCTAAAGAGAAGGTTCGATAAGGTCTTCTATGACGCAGAGCATTTTTTCGATGGTTACAGAATGAATCCGGAATATGCCCTGAAGACAGTAAGGGCTGCGGAAGATGCAGGTGCCGATTGCATCGTGCTCTGTGATACGAATGGAGGGACCATGCCCTATGAACTGGTAAAGATAATATCCGATCTAAAGGTTCATCTATCTTCACCCTTGGGGATCCATGCACATAATGATTCGGATACTGCCGTAGCTAACACCATCATGGCTGTTAGAGAAGGTATTGTTCAGGTTCATGGGACGATAAATGGCTATGGAGAGCGGTGTGGTAATGCAAACCTCTGTTCCATAATACCCAATCTTAAGATTAAGATGGGGATAGAATGTCTTGGTAATGGGCGGTTAAAGAGACTCAGGGATACGGCAAGGTTTGTTAATGAACTTGTAAACCTCCCCCATAACAAGCACCAGCCCTATGTAGGGGATAGTGCATTTGCACACAAGGGCGGAGTTCATGTTAGTGCGGTTCTTAAAAAACCGGAGACCTACGAGCATATAAAGCCTGAACTTGTAGGTAACCATCAGAGGGTACTTGTCTCAGACCTCTCCGGCAGGTCGAATATTATATACAAGGCGAAGGAATTCGGCCTTGATATTACCAGTAAGGACCCTGTTGTAAAGAAGATATTGAAAGAACTTAAGGTGCTTGAGCACCAGGGCTTTCAATACGAAGGTGCAGAGGCATCCTTCGAACTCTTGATGCAGAAGGCCATGCAAAAGAAGAAGAGATATTTTAAGCTACTGGGTTTCAGGGTAATAGATGAAAAGAAGGGGGAGGATGAGACGTCATATGCAGAGGCCACGATAAGGCTGGAGGTAAATGGCGAAGTAGAGCATACAGCTGCCGGGGGTAACGGTCCTGTCAATGCGCTCGACAGGGCGCTGAGGAAGGCCCTGGAGAGGTTCTATCCCAACCTTAAAGATGTTGCACTCATTGACTTCAAGGTCAGGGTGCTTACGGCAGGTGAAGGGACAGCCGCCAAGGTAAGGGTTTTGGTGGAATCAGGCGATGGGGTGGACAAGTGGGGTACTGTTGGGGTTTCTGAGAATGTTATAGAGGCCAGCTGGCAGGCCCTTGTAGACAGCCTTGAGTACAAGTTGTATAAGGCCGGAAAAAAGAAGAAAAAGAAGAGATAAAAGATGCCAGATAACGCGAAGGATTCGAAGGCACTTCTACTTCTCGTTATTATCCTCACTTTATTTTACATCCTGAGGTATCAAATAGACCTGGTAGAGCTATTCTTCTCTCCTCCTCGGGCTGAATACAATATCCCTTTAAATATAGAACATGGGGAGGGCCTGCTTGTTATGGGCCTTCCCATAGATATCAATAGCGCAACAGCAGAGGATCTTTCTGCCCTTCCTGGTATCGGACCCAAGATATCGGAGCGGATAGTCGAGAACAGGGAGCGGTTCGGAGGCTTTTATTCTGTGGACGACCTTAAGAGGGTTAAGGGAGTCGGGGACAAGAAGCTCGAGGCCATAAGGGAGTATGTTGTGGCAATTAAATAGGGACACATCCCATTAAAAATTAAATTTAATGGGATGTGTCCCTATTTTCTAAACCATATGGACAACAATGTTATCGAAGATGTCAGGAACAGATTGAGTGTTGCCAGTTCTGTAACTATACTTACAGGGGCTGGGATATCGGCGGAAAGCGGTGTCCCTACCTTTAGAGGTGAGGATGGCCTCTGGAGGAACTATAGGGCGGAGGAGTTGGCAACCCCCCAGGCATTCAAGAGGGACCCTGTGCTGGTCTGGGAATGGTATAATATGAGGAGGGAGAGGCTTTCAGATATTGAACCAAATCAGGCCCACTATGCACTGGCGAGGCTGGAGAAAAGGGTGGGCGACTTTACACTCATTACCCAGAATGTTGATGGTCTTCACGAGAAGGGAGGAAGCAGGAACATAATCGAGCTCCATGGGAATATATGGAGGGTTCGTTGTACAGGATGTGGCGGTATAAAAGAGAACCATGATGTCCCGATCGATATTCCCCCCTATTGTATGGACTGCGGAGGCCTATTGAGACCTCATATAGTCTGGTTTGGAGAGATGCTCCCAGACGACGTTTTATCATCGGCATATTCCGCACTGGAAATATGCAAAATTATGATTGTTGTAGGTACATCCGGTATAGTACAGCCGGCTGCATCTATGGCATACACGGCAAAGAGGGCAGGTGCATACGTAATTGAGGTTAATCTGGAAATGACACCAAACTCCGGGATAGTTGATAGGACAATAATAGGAAAGGCTGCAGAGATATTGCCGCTACTAATTTAATGTGGTTGCATATTTACAAAAGTGTGCTATAATTAGTGTAGAAAGAGATATAAAGGCATTGCGCGAACTAACGTATGACCGTTTGTGCCCCATCCGCAGGGTGCGTACAAACCACCTAAAGAGGTCTTTAAAGGCTTGGCCTGAAGGGGTTGCGGCCCGATGGGACGGCGACCAGATAGGGTGGAGGCCAGAGAGGGCCGACGGATTGGCAAAAAGCTGTTCGGTGCAATGTCTTTTTTTATTCCCTCTCCATAGTTATTTCCATCTCCGTTGTATCTCCCTTTCTCACAGAGACCTTTTCTTCTACCTTCTTAAACCCTTTAAGCATTGTAGATACACTGTATATGCCCGGCTCCAGATCAAGGATTAAAGGCGAGAGTCCGTAATAGATATCCCCAATGTATACCCTGGAGCGCGGTGGCTCTGTAGATATAATGAATCTTCCGGTTCTGTCCGGTATTATGGTACCTATTGCCCCTTCAGATCCAGGTGCAGATTGCGTTCTTACCATACCTTGAATGTTTGCATTTACCTCGGTGATGGTCTTGTTTATGACCTTGGAGAGTGTCTTTGAGATATATGTGCTGATCGTTCTCCTGGTGTTTCCCATAACACCTGCGTATCTGTCATCTTTTTCAGATGCAGCGCCAGTCCATATGACCTTTCCGGTGTCCATTTCGACCACCTTGCTTTCAACCTTGATCTCTATCTCGTCCCTCGGACCGATATCGAGGTTGAATCTCTTTATCTCACCTTCCATAAGATACGCCGCTTCATCATATATTTCTTGTTCCGGTGACCATTCCCTGACCCTGAAACCAGAGGCGATGAGATGGGCCCTTATGGCCTCTGTTACAAACGTTGCCACATTCCCCTCAAGGATGAGTTCGTCGTTGTGGAAATCCGCTACAGGAGACGAAATCTTGCCTATATATTGTGGCCCTGCACCATCCCTTGAGTCCCGATAGGGTTTAAGGAGGATAGTTACAGGTCCTTTTGACCGTGCTGTATCAGGCACTTCACCTGGAATATAATTTATCTTTAGCGGGCCTGCACAGCCATAGGTGATTAACAAAATTAAAAAGAACGTTATATGAACACGATATTTCTTCTTCTCAAACCTGCGCATCTTTTGGTCTCCAGAATGTAGCTGTTCAGGTTCACAGTTCCAGGGTTCACGGTTCAAGGTTAAAGAGCAATGTAAGATTGAACGGTTTCAAGATAAGGCTACCAACCCTGAACCTGGCAACCTGAGTAGCTACTCCAAAATTTTATATTGTAGTCGACCCCTGCAGGGTTCGCAAAAATTACTCGTAGTCGAAACCTTCAGGGTTCGCTTGTTTTGCGAGGGCTAAAGCCCTCGACTACGGATTGTATTA
>JAUXIU010000098.1 GCA_030620895.1 Deltaproteobacteria bacterium | reverse complement strand
GGATTCAATAATAGGGACATCGGTATCTGCTTTGACACATGCCATGGGTATGCCGCAGGATATCCTATGGAGACGGTTTCAGATGTGAATAGATTGGTCGGTACAATAGATGCGGAGGTTGGGCTTCAATATCTTGCACTCATACATTTAAACGATTCAAAGGGTTCCCTTGGCTCCAGGATTGACCGACATCAGCACATAGGATACGGAAAAATAGGCCTTGGGGGTTTCAGGGCATTACTAAACCATTCCTCTTTGAAAGACATTCCGATGATATTGGAAACACCAAAGAAATCTGCGAGAGACGATTTAAACAATTTGAACGTTATCAGGAAATTAACGGACAAATAATTCTATAAATGCAGAGTGAATGCATTCACCTAGGCTCCGGGAAGCTTAAAACCTTAAACTAAAATTTTGAATAGGATGCTAGGCAGAACTGCTTTTTTGTCTTTTTGTCTACTAAAAAAGTGTAAAAACTAATGATTGTTTACCCTGTTAAATAACAACATTTACTGGACGAGCAGATTACTATTAGATCGCACCGATTAAAACCATTTTACAACCAAGGAGTTAAAAAAGAGTTTTTTGTTAGTTCGCAACGGAGGGCCGAATGCATAGTATAATAATTGGAGCAGGGGTTGTAGGCTACACGATAGCAAAGAAGCTCTCAAATGAGGGTCATGATGTTGTTTTAATAGAGAAGGATGAGAAGCGAATAAAGGAAGTACAGGAGAGTCTTGACGTGCGGGTAGTAAAGGGCAGTGGCAGCAACCCAAGGGTGCTGATAGAGGCGGGGATAGAAGAGACTGATCTGGTAATTGCTGTGACTGACAGTGACGAGGTGAATATGATTGGTTGTCTCATTGCAGGCAGCCAGACAAAGGTTCCAAAGAAGATAGCAAGGATAAGGAACCCAGAGTATTTAAGTTATACCAGAATTTTTGAGAAAGATTATCTGGATCTTGACCTGAATATCAACCCACAAAAGATGGCTGCTGAGAGGATTCTTCAGGTAATCGATGTCCCTGGCGCTGTTGATGTTGTCGATTTTGTAAAAGGTAAGCTAAAGCTCATCGGTTCACGATTGACGGCTGAATCTAGTGTGGTTGGCAAAAGGGTAAAGGACATCGATGACCTTCACCCAGATCATAAGGTTATAATGGTTGCAATTTACAGGAATAGTGAGACTATTGTGCCTCAGGGATCTACAATGCTTAAGGCAAATGACCTACTCTTTGCAGTAACAGTACCTCATGAGGTAAAAAATCTTTTGAAGATTCTTGGTAGAGGGGAGAAGCAAGGGAACAAGATCCTCATAATCGGTGGGGGCAATATCGGTTTCTATGTTGCAGAAAATCTCGAGAAAAAGGGATATCAGGTGAAGGTCATTGAGAGGAACGAAGAGAGATGCTCCTTCCTTGCGGAAAATCTCAGAAAAACGATAGTTATCAATGGTGATGGGACAAATCAGGGTATTTTGGCAGAGGAAAATATTTCTGATATCGATACTTTCGTGGCAGTAACAAATAGCGAGGAGGCCAATATTCTTACCTCGCTGTTAGCAAAGAGAGCGGGAGTGGCTAGGTGTATCTCACTGGTTGATAAGCCTGAATATGTATCTATGTTTCCTACGGTAGGTATAGATGTGGCTGTTTCGCCCAGGCTTTCATCCGTTAGCGTGATACTACAGTTTATCAGGAAGGGCATGGTAATTTCCGTAACAACGTTGATGGAAGAGAGGATGGAGGCTATAGAGACAGTTGCTCTGGAGACGTCCGAGATAGCTGGTAAGCGTGTAAGGAATATAAGGTTTCCTAAAGACGTTTTAATTGGTGCGGTTATTAAAGGTGAGGAGGTATTAATACCCGAAGGTGATACTATGGTTGATCCGGGAGATGGGGTTGTGTTGTTCTTGCTTTCCAAGTCGGTGCCCAAACTCGAGAAGTTCCTTATGGTAAAACCGGAGTTTTTCTAAATGAGGCTAAGGCCTGTACTATATATACTGGGTGTAATAAATATATGCATTGCATTTGCAATGGTTGCACCGTTAATTGTTTCCTTTATCTTCAAAGATGGTGATACCGGGGCGATTGCAAAGGCCCTATCCGCCACTGCTTTTGTCGGTTTAGTGTTCTTTTCCATATTCAGGGGCAAGAAAATTGAAGTCGGTCATCGAGAGGGATTTTTGATTGTTGCGCTTGCATGGCTGAATATCGGCTTTTTCGGTGCACTTCCTTATCTCTTTTCGGGTGTTTTTTCATCATTTGTTGATGCATATTTTGAATCTATTTCAGGATTCACAACTACAGGTGCATCTGTTCTCACACACATATCTGATCTCCCACACGGAATACTCTTCTGGAGAAGCATGACACAGTGGCTTGGAGGTATGGGTATAGTACTCCTGTCACTGGCGATACTTCCCCTCCTCGGCATTGGTGGTATGCAGTTATATAAGGCTGAGGCGTCTATCGTAACAACAGATAAATTTGTTCCGCGTGTTACCGAGATGGCCAAGGTGCTCTGGCTTGTATATCTCTTTATGTCTATTGTCCTTTTGGTGCTTCTTCGCATATCCGGCATGAACCTGTTTGACTCCTTTATTCATACATTTACAACTATCTCTACCGGTGGCTTCTCCGATCAGAATATAAGCATAGAGTATTATCAAAGCCCAATAATTGAGAGTATAATAATGGTCTTTATGTTTCTTGCTGCTACGAGCTTCGCCCTTCATTACAGATTCTATAACGAGAGATTCAAAGTTTATAAAGAAAATTCCGAGTTTAAGTTTTATCTTCTTGTACTATTTTTTGCAGGTATAATAGTAACCATTACTCTAAGAATCGGTTTCTATGATAGCCTTCTGAGTTCAATCAGATATGCATTTTTCCAGGTGATATCGATTCAAACTACAACAGGGTATAGTTCAACAGATTTCACCCGCTGGCCTCAGCTTGCACAATACATGCTTCTCGTTCTCATGTTCATAGGAGGGTCTGCCGGCTCTACAACAGGGGCAATAAAATGTATAAGGATCCTTCTTTTGTTTAAACTGGGTTACAGAGAGCTGTATAGATTGATTCACCCACATGCGGTTGTTCCGATAAAGCTTGGTAGAATGGTGATCCCTCCAGAGATTATCAGTGGTGTCATGGGATTCACCTTTCTGTATTTAGTCCTCTTTGTTTTATCATCTCTTGTACTCACCTCGATGGATATTGATATAGTAACAGCAATTTCTTCCGTGGGGGCTACCATCGGAAATATAGGTCCTGGTCTAAACGCGGTCGGGCCGTACAGTAATTATAGTGAAATCCCATTTATCGGTAAATGGGTGCTTATATTTAATATGCTTATGGGAAGATTAGAGATTTATACCCTCGTTATACTTTTTACGCCCGCCTTCTGGAGGGGGTAGATAAGCAAATAGTATGAGGTGTCCCTCTGAAGACAGAAGGCACTTTTAACGCTTCTAACATGCCAACAATATGTTCCTGGAATAAAACCCGATGTACCTGTATCTTTTAAGCCTATTGCTGACTTTCTGGTTTTTTGCCTGCTCGAGACCAATCGAACCGCCTAAAGATATGGTACTGGTACCTGCAGGGGAGTTTATTATGGGTAGCAATGAGGTAGATAGGGAGGCGAAGGCTATACAGTATGGTGAAAAGAAGCCACGCTACGCTAATGAGCGGCCAGAAAGAAATGTCTATCTCGATAGTTTTTACATCGACAAATATGAGGTGACGATCACAGAGTATAAGGAGTTTGTAAATTCAACAGGATGGGAAGTGCCTGAGTATTGGAGGTTTTTACCTCAGCTTAGCGAAATGGGAACCTATCCAGTCTCAGAGGTGAGTTGGTATAGTGCAGAGGCCTACTGCCAGTGGAGAGGAAAGAGGCTTCCCGCAGAGGCAGAATGGGAAAAGGCTGCAAGGGGAAGAGACGGGAGGAGGTTTCCGTGGGGGAATGACTTTAATCCGGAGAGAGCAAATGGTGTTGAACTGAGGGACAGTCCTTTACCTGTGGGCAGCTTTGAGTCAGGCAAGAGCCCCTATGGTGTATACGATATGGCCGGGAATGTAGCAGAGTGGACAGCAGATTGGTATAAACGGTACCCAGGCAATGAATATAACGATCTTTAATATGGAGCGGAGCTCAAGGTAACGAGGGGAGGTTCCTGGGGGAGTGATCATTATGCTATGGAGTATTACATGCGTTCATCAGACAGGAGTCAACTCGTCTCTCCAGATGAAAAGTATATAGATATAGGTTTCCGATGTGCAAAGAATGTAAGGTAGAAAGGAGTCTGCTATGTTGTCATATGACCTCGTCATAATAGGTGGCGGCCCAGCAGGGCTTACAGCAGCCATATATGCCCAGAGGGCAAGATTGAAGACAATCACCATAGAGAGGGAGATGGTTGGTGGACAGATTGCCTTGAGCGATATAATAGAAAACTATCCGGGCTTTCCATCCATAAGTGGTTCGGCCCTTATGGAGAAGTTTGAGGAGCATGCAAGAGGCATTGGTGTCGAGATTAAACTTGCTGAAGTCCTGAATATAGATGACAGGGAAAAGGAGAAGCTTGTAAAGACATCTGAAGGCGAACTTTTAACAAAAGCCGTCCTTGTGGCGACAGGGGCCAAGCCGAGTAGACTGGGCGTGCCGGGTGAAAGGGAATTTACGGGAAAAGGTGTATCGTATTGT
>JAUXIU010000093.1 GCA_030620895.1 Deltaproteobacteria bacterium | reverse complement strand
CCCATGTCATCCCCGCAAAGACCAGAGACCTTCAAAGGGTCGCAAAGATGATGGGCTTTGAAGATGGCTTGGAGAGAAAGGCCGGCGAAGCCCTCTTATATAAACACAAGAAACTTACTGAAAATGTACATGAGATCTACGAAATGCTTTTTTACAAACCATCTATGGAGATTGCTGAAAATCTGCCCGATAATATGCTGATCCTCTTTTCGCCTGATATATCTGAAGAAGAGGCAATAGAGAGGCTTTCAACGCTCGGTTTTAAAGAAACATCTTCCGCATGGGAGAGGTTAAAGGTACTCAGGGATGGTCCTCCCTTTGTATACCTGCCAGCAAAGGCACAGTTGCTAATAGATAAAATCGCTCCCTTCTTCCTGTCGCAAATTATAAGCTCTCCGGACCCTGATATGGCACTTGAACATATGGAAGGGTTTATAACTGCTATTGGGGGAAGGACGGCCATCTATTCACTCCTTGCTGAAAACAAAAAGATATTGGAAGTTCTCGTGACACTCTTCAGCACTAGTGTCTTCCTTTCGAGAGGATTAATTGATCATCCTGAGGGTGTTGAGGTGTTATTTTCCGATGAACTCAATAAGCCAATAAAAGAGGACAGGGAACTATATAAAGAACTCAATTATTCTATAGGAGAAATGAGAGACTATGAAGAGAAATTAGACGTTATTAGACGCTTTAGAAATTCCGAGGTAATGAGGATAGGAATAAACGACATATCCGGCAGGCTTGATCCTCCAAGTGCATCACAACAGTTGTCCTTACTTGCAGATGTATGTCTAGGCAATGCGTATGAGTTGGCCTTAGAGGTCCTTTCAAGTAAACATGGAAAGCCTTCCCACCCAAGATTCGCAATATTCGGTTTGGGTAAACTTGGTGGCAGCGGTCTTACATATTCATCAGATTTAGATATAATCTTTATCTATTCTGCAGATTCCGAAAATACAGATGGTCCGAAGGTAATATCTACACACGAATTTTTTGCAAAGCTCGCCCAAAGGATAATCAGCATTCTTTCTATACTAACAAAAGAGGGTGTCGTCTTTAAAGTCGACACCAGACTAAGACCATCAGGAAGCTCGGGTCCTTTGGTAAGCACAAAGGATGCCTTTTTAAGATATCACCGAGAAACGGCAAAAATCTGGGAAATACAATCGATGCTAAAGGCCAGGTTCGTCTGTGGCGATAACACATTTGCTAAAGACGTCCTTGAAGAATTTCAACAGATAGTGTATTCCAGAGAACTCGGTCAGTCAGACCTCGATGAACTTTACCGCATAAGGAAGAGGATGGAAGTTGAGATTGCCAGGGAAACATCTTCAAGATACAATATTAAAACCGGGCGGGGAGGACTCGTTGATATTGAGTTTATCGTTCAGACCCTACAACTTAAATATGGAAATAAAGATCCATTTATCAGAACTCCAAATACTTTAGAGGCGCTTGAACACTTAAGGCTTAAGGAAATTGTCACCAAAGACGATTATGATCTCCTCAGGGATGCCTACGACTTATATACACTGCTTGAAAATAGGCTCCGGATTGTACACAACAGGCCAGAAGGGGATATCATAAAAGGTTCAAGAGAGCTTTCATCGCTTGCCAGAAGACTTGGCTATAAAGGTGCCGATGCATCCGAAGAGTTATTGAAAGATTATTTGAGCAAGGCTAAAAGGGTAAGGGCTCTATATCTAAACACAGTCAAGCAAAACCCTAAATCCTAGTATTTAAAATTCTCATCAAGGAGAAACCACTATGCAAAAAAACAAAAGTCACTTTGAAGATGCACTTAAGAGGATTGAGATGGCAAACAGATATCTTAATCTACCAACAGCAATATATAAAAGGCTTTGCATACCAAGACGCTCCCTGATTGTTTCTCTCCCTGTTCTCATGGATGACGGTTCGGTCAAATTATTCAATGGCTACAGGGTTCAATATGATAACACAAGGGGACCAACCAAGGGAGGTATCCGCTACCATCCCAATATAACTCTGGATGAGATAACAACACTTGCCGCCCTGATGACATGGAAATGTGCCGTGGTCAATATACCCTTCGGAGGCGCAAAGGGCGGTGTGGATTGCGATACAACAAAGATGAGCAAGGATGAAATTAAGAGGCTTACAAGAAGGTATACACATGAGATCGCTATCATTATAGGTCCTGATATGGATATCCTTGCTCCCGATATGTATACAAATGAACAAACTATGGCCTGGATAATGGATACATACTCGATGATGAAGGGCTATTCCATACCCGGAGTCGTAACGGGGAAACCTATCTGCATCGGCGGTTCAAGAGGGCGAGAAACTGCCACATCTTTTGGGCTGATAGCAATCATTATGGAGGTGTTGAAGCATCTTGAGTTCCCCCTGGAAGGATCCAGAACATCAATAATTGGTTTTGGGGAAGTCGGATCGATAGCTGCATCTCTCCTCTATGAGAAAGGCTCAAGGATCATAGCCTTGGCTGATTCAAGAAGCGCCATATACAACCCAAAGGGACTCGATATAGCCGCTGTCCGTAGATACAAGGCAGAGACAGGGATCCTTTCTGGCTTCAAACCCGCAGAGGACATTACATTAGACGAACTGTTGGGGTTAGAGGTTGATATACTCTTACCTGCTGCCGCAGCAGGTCAGATAAATTCAGAGAACGTGCACCTCGTAAAAACAAAGGTCCTTGCAGAAGGTGCAAATGCACCTACAACACTAGCCGCCGATGAAGTACTAAACGAAAAAGGCGTTTTTATTATACCCGACATACTTGCAAACGCCGGTGGTGTGATAGCATCATACTTTGAGTGGGTCCAGGACCTGCAGGGTTTTTTCTGGGAAGAGGATGAAATTAAACGGCGTCTCAAGGGTATTATAAGCAGGGCCTTTTATGATGTGCTCTCTATATCCGAAAAGAATAAGCTCGACACACGAACCGCAGCATATGTATTAGGTGTGGGAAGAGTAGCCATGGCATGTAAGGTAAGAGGACTATACCCATAAGGTTTCATACAAAGGATTTAACACCTTGAGAACCGGATTATTAGAAGACATTTGTGTTGTCTAAGTGATTGATTGTTAAGGTTTTTTGCCCGTTTGCCTTTCTCGTGCTCCTTTTAAGAAATTTTCTTTGGTTTCCATCAAAATAACTCTTGAAAAGTTAATTTTTCTCTGATACATTGACGACCTTACAAAACCAGCAACTTATCAACAGGTGTTGATAAACCTGTGAATATCTGCAATGCCTCTCTGCAAGGCTGGCGAACCTTCCGTTGAATATGTTTGCAACTATTTATTATATATGAGCGTAAAAGTAATCTGGAAAAGTTGTCTCGATGAGCTCGGTAATCGAGTAGGCCCTCAATTATTCAATACATGGTTCAGGCCAATCACTCTGGTTGGTGGAAACGAAACATCTATCGAGCTTGAGGTGCCCAATAAGTTCTTCCTTGACTGGATACAGGAACATTATCTACCAATAATAAAGGATGTTCTACGCGGTGTAACGAATAGACGATATTCACTCAACTGGAAGATAAGCGGGAGAAAGGCAAAGGTATATACAGAACCTCAACTAACCGTTAAGAAACCCGGCCTTGACAACGTTGTAAAGGAACACGGGCTCAACCCCAAATATACATTTGAAAACTTCGTTGTAGGAAAGGGAAATGAGTTTGCACATGCTGCTTGTTTTGCTGTGGCAAATCACCTCTCGAGTAAATATAATCCCCTTTTCATCTATGGTGGTGTAGGTCTAGGCAAGACGCACCTCCTGCAGGCCTTAGGAAGCCGGGTAATTGAAAACCATGAATACGCCAAAATAGGCTATTATACATCTGAAAGGTTTATGAATGAATTCATAGCCTTTGTAAGCCGCGACAGGATGTCGGAATTTAGAAAGAAGTTCAGAAACGTGGATCTCCTGCTAATCGACGATATCCAGTTCTGGGCCGGAAAAGAGAGAACACAGGAGGAGTTTTTTCATACCTTTAACACGCTGTATGAAGCCCATAAACAGATTGTTGTCACAAGCGATAGATTTCCAAAAGAGATAAGTGGTATTGAAGAGAGGCTCCGTAGCAGGTTTGAGTGGGGTCTCGTAGCAGACATACAACCCCCTGATACCGAGACAAAGGTTGCAATCATAAAAAAGAAGGCAGAGATTGAGAACATTCACTTACCGGACGATGTTGCGCTATTCCTCGCATCTATCAGCACCTCAAATATTCGGGAACTAGAGGGATACCTCATACGAATAGGTGCTGTTTCATCACTAACAGGCCAAGAGATAAACAAAAACATGGCCAAGGAGGCCCTCAAGCACATCGTATCAGACAAAACCCAAAAGTCTCCAACAATCGAGGACATCCAGAAGGCAGCAGCCTCATTCTTCAACATAAAGGTCTCTGACCTTAAGTCAAAACGAAGGCTTAAAAAAATTGCATTACCACGTCATATTGCCATGTACCTTGCAAGAGAATATAGCAAGGTCTCATATCCCGAGATTGGCGCCTCTTTTGGCGGCAAAGATCACTCCACCGCTATTCACGCCTTCAAAAAAATAGAGAGAGACCTTAAAGAAAATCCTGAAACCAAGAGATCCGTTCATAAGATAAAAGGTGCATTAGGGATTTGTTGATAAACTGTTTGAAAAGTTGTTAATTGCGAGAAGTGGCTAGCAGTGAAATGTAAAATTTATTAAATGTTGATAATCAAAGCTAAACTATCAACATTTAATAAACATTCTTTTACAACACAGAACATAATGTTAACGTT
>JAUXIU010000178.1 GCA_030620895.1 Deltaproteobacteria bacterium | reverse complement strand
ATGTGAAGGTTTTTTTCGATATACCAACAAAATAAAAGAAGAGGCTGATATTATTGAAGAACTCGACAATACCTGTATAGCAAATTATTACAAACTCTATAGTGACTTTCTCGCTCTAAGCAAAGATGCCAATAAAACCAAAAAAGCATCCTTACTCGAGGAGTTAGAATCCGTGAAGGAAGAAGCCGTTTTTATATGTCCTAAGGTTAGTGGCAATAGGGTTATCGGTCCCGGTTGCACAATACTTATAGATAAGATCAATGTAGTGCTAAATAAGCTTGAAAAGAAGCAAGTTCAGGGTTCTCAATAATAATCTTATCCTTGCCATTCCTTGAATTCTTTCCTAAACTACCAATAAACTCTTTATATTATATGGTTAACGCCTTGCCCATGGCAGGATATTCTGATAAAATTTAGATATGAAGCTTGTAAGACTACTCGTCTTTGCTATTATAGGAACTTTCGTCATCGGCCTTGTTACAGGGTTTGGTGCATATTATTATATCCAAAGTAATCTACCTACCCTGAATACCATCCACGAATATAATCCCAATGCAATAACCAAAGTCTATTCAGAGGATGGACAGGTGATAGGTGAATTTTTCATCGAGAGAAGAATTGTAATCCCTCTTTCAAAGATAGGGACACACCTCATAAATGCATTTATAGCGACCGAAGATGCTAGATTTTTCGAGCATGAGGGGATTGATTATAAGGGAATACTCAGGGCGTTGTACAAGAACCTCGCCGCAGGCAGGATAGTCCAGGGGGGGAGCACTATAACTCAACAACTGGCAAAAAGCTTTTTTTTGACCCCCGAACGTAGTATATCCAGGAAGATAAAAGAGGCTATTATTTCTTTTAGAATAGAAAGCAACCTTAACAAGGATGAGATACTCTTTCTCTACCTTAATCAGATATACCTTGGTAACGGTGCCTATGGAGTTCAATCAGCTGCTGAAACATACTTCGGCAAAGATTCAGAGATGCTGGCCATTGCAGAAGCAGCCATGCTTGCCGGTCTACCCAAGGCACCCAGCAGATATTCTCCCTACAACTTTCCTGAGGCTGCAAAGAGGAGACAGGAGTATGTCCTCACACGGATGCTTGAAGAAGGGTTCATAACAAGGATCGATATGGAGACAGCCGTGAACTACCCCATAAAATTAAGACCCAGGGAGGTTAAAAGCCTCTGGATAGCGCCATATTTTACAGAACATATCAGGAGATATGTTATAGAAAAGTACGGTGAAGACCTTCTCTACAGAGTGGGGCTCAAGGTATTTACAACCCTTGATGTGGAAATGCAGAAAGTAGCTAATGAGGCCATTGCTTTAGGATTAAAAAAGCATGACAGACGAAGGGGTTTCAGGGGGCCAATCAGAACTATTACAATACAGGAAGAATTAGAGGCATTTATTGATGAAGGCGATGCTGAACTCATAAAACGGCCAATCGAGTTGGGCGGTACTTATCATGGAATTGTAACAACTATCAGCCCCTTAAAGAGATATATAGCTGTCAAAATCGGCAATCGGGACGGAAGGATATATTTTACCGACATGAATTGGGCAAGGCTTTATAACCCAACGAATGACCCCGATGGTGGAAAATATTTCAGACTTGAAGAGATCTTAAAAGAAGGTGATGTGATACTTGTTAAGGTCAAGAAACTGGCAAAGAATGTTACATACCCAATAAGGCTATCCCTGGAACAAGAATCTCTCGCCCAGGCATCACTGGTATCCATAGACCCTCTCACAGGACATGTGAAGGCAATGGTTGGAGGCGCTGATTTCTCCAAGAGTGAGTTCAACAGGGCTGTCCAGGCAAAGAGGCAACCTGGTAGTGCATTTAAACCAATAATATACACTGCAGCCATTGACAATGAATATACACCTTCTACTATTGTTGTGGACTCACCACTCATCTTCGAGGATGCGATAAAAGAGGAATCTGACTGGAAGCCTAAGAATTACGAAGAGAGGTTTTACGGCCCAACCACCGTAAGGCATGCGTTTGAACATTCCAGAAATGTCGTAACTATAAAGATATTGAAGGACATAGGTGTCAGTACTGCGATTGAGTATGCACGCAAACTTGGTATAAATTCTCCACTAAGTCAGAACCTCTCTCTTGCCCTTGGCTCCTCTGCTATTTCACTCCTCGAACTTACCAATGCCTATAGCACTCTTGCGTCATCTGGTAGAAGGCAGGAACCCTTATTCATTACAAGGATAACCGACAGGGATGGGAACATACTGGAAGTGAACGAAGCAGCATCTACTCAGGCATTAAGTAAGCAGACCGCCTATATAATGACAAACCTTTTACAGGGTGTTATACAGGAAGGTACTGGACAAAGAGCAAAGGTTCTCGGCAGGCCTGTTGCTGGCAAGACAGGCACTACCAACAACCTTAACGATGCGTGGTTTGTTGGCTATACACCGAACCTTGTTACAGGCACATGGATAGGTTATGATAATGAGAAACCTCTGGGAAAGCACGAGACAGGTGCAAAGGCGGCTCTGCCTACATGGCTATATTTCATGCAAAAAGTTACAGCTGGCACGCCCATCAAGAATTTCACAGTTCCTGAAGGAATTGTGTTCGTTAAGGTTGATGCTGAAACAGGTCTCCTGGCAGGACCGTCAACAGAGAAGTCAATATTTGAAGCATTTAAGGAAGGAACTGTGCCAACTGCAACTTCCAAAGGAGACAGCGTGCCAGCACCAGAGAGATTTTTTGAAATGGATATTGGTAGTAGTGATACACAATGATTTAATTACGTTTCGGGATTTCTACAACATTGGGCTTTGGGCTTAAGGCTTAGGGCCTAGGATTTAGGGCTTGAATCTTGAACCTTAAGCCTTGGGCCTTAAACCTTAAGCTTTTGAACCATTATTCCAATTGTGAGCGAAGCGAACTAAGTAACAATTGTCAGCTAAGATAGATAGAATATCTTATGTCAAAGCTTATCGATACATATAATCGCACAATAGACT
>JAUXIU010000137.1 GCA_030620895.1 Deltaproteobacteria bacterium | reverse complement strand
ACCAACCTTCAGGTCGTCACCAGCACCTACCGCAAGGATATCGGCAATCTCTATTTTACTGCCCACCTCTCCCGAAAGCTTTTCAACCTTCAAAAGGTCCCCTTCAGATACTGTGAACTGCTTACCACCTGTCTTTATTACAGCATACATCCCATACCTCCATAACAACCATTAAAACTATTGTAGCCATTTATTCTAGTTTATATGAACCATCCTTGTCAAGCTTTTTCAACTTTTTGGGATACTCACATCTTGTTATTATATATATACTTATGTTAAACTTTTAAATTGTGAATAATTCCTTCTATACCAGGAACATCACCTTGCTGTGCTTCTTTCTGACAGGCGTCACAGGCCTTGTTTATGAGCTCGTATGGATCAGAATTCTCATTCTTTCATTTGGTTCCACACAGTTTGCCATCACGACAGTGCTGACAACCTTTATGTCCGGCCTTGCCATCGGAAGCCTTATCTTCGGCAGGCTGATCGATAGGTATAAGAAACCATTAAGGATGTTCGGGATACTGGAGATTATTTTAGGTGTATATTGCATCTTTACACCCCTTATTTTTTATGTAATCAAAACGCTTTATCTTACATCTTTTTCCAGCACTGGAATCCAATATGCATCATTCAATCCAAATCAGTTCCTATTCTCTTTTGCAGGTATCATACTACCTGCAACCCTTATGGGCGGCACCCTCCCTGTACTTTCAAAGTACTTCACCTTAGAGAAAGAACATATAGGCTATAATATAGGGGTACTGTATTCTATAAATACCCTGGGTGCTGTCCTTGGTTGTACCATTACCGGTTTCTTCCTGCTCTATCTCTTCGGGGTTAAAACCACCATCTATCTCGCAGGAGTATTGGATATTATAGTTGGAACAGTGATCGTCTTTTTATCCATTCGAGGTAAAACCTATGATATCCCATATACCAAAGACAAAACATTTGAAATACCAAAATGGGATAAAGGCAAGGGAAAGACAAAAGTCAATCTAGCTATTGAAAAACTTCCCATAAATAAAATTGTAGTTGCTACATTCGCCATCTCCGGCTTTACAGCACTGGCCTATGAGGTGCTCTGGACCAGGGTATTCTCCCTCATTATAGGCTCATCCATATATGCCTTCACCATTATGCTCACAACCTTCCTCTTCGGTATCGGTATCGGCAGTATCCTCTTCGCACCTTTTATTGACAGGAGAAGGGCTCCACTTCTCTGGTTTGCAATACTGGAGTTGATTATTGGAATTTCCGCAATCCTATCTGTCCCTTTGTATAAAGAGCTCCCGTTTATCTTCCTCAAGCTTCATAGTATCTTTTCCCAAAACTTCTGGTTGTTCTCGTTCATCCAGTTTCTCTTATGTTCTGCGATTATGATCATACCAACTCTTTGCATGGGAGCCATATTTCCTACAGTAAGCAGGATATATACAAAGGACATTGATAAGATCGGTCAGAGTATAGGCAACATCTACTTCTTTAATACCGTTGGGGCAATTTTAGGTTCATTTGTGGGTGGTTTTATCATGATACCATTCATAGGTATTCAACGGTCTATCATCCTTGCCTCTGCCACAAACATATTTCTTGGGGTTCTGCTTCTGACCATCACTTCCTTAAAGACCTTTAAGAAGGTTGCAGCGGCTGGGATTATTACTATCGCCTTTATAGTCTTTGTATATAATATCCCTTCGTGGGACAGGATGATTATGACCTTGGGGCCTTATGTAAACCCGCTAGATGAGGTAAATATTGAAAAGATAAAAACAAAAGAACAATATGGCGAACTCCTTTTCTATAAAGAAGGGATCAACGCCATCATTACAGTTCGAAGGGAGGCAGATGGAAGGACAATTTCCTACCAATCCAATGGAAAATACGAGGCCAAGTCTGTTGATTCAAAACCAGGCAAGGCATGGTCGTTATTGGGACACATACCAATGTTGTTGAGCAAAGGAGCCAGCAATGCGCTTCTTGTTGGAATTGGCTCTGGGATCACCCTCGGTTCTATGGAACAATATCCGTTAAAAGAGATCGATGTTGTTGAAATTGAACCTGCAGTTATTGAAGTCGTCGGCTACTTTTCCGCTGCTAACAACAATGCCCTCGACGATCCGAGGGTAAAACTACACATTAGAGATGGGCGGAACTTCCTCCTCACCACTCAGAATAGATATGATGTTATCGTATCGGCCGTGTCTGATCCATGGATCACAGGTGTATCAAATCTATTTACAAGGGAATACTTTGAAGAGCTCAGCAATAAGTTAAACCATGATGGTATTGTGGCCCTCTGGTTTCAAAATTACAGGATATCAAATAATGACTTCAATATAGGTTTAAACACATTTGCCTCCGTATTCCCTTATGTCAGCCTCTGGTTTCATTACTCGGGCACATCTGATCTGATTGTTATCGGTTCTAAAAACAAGCATTCCATAGATATGAATCTACTATACACAAGGTTTGAAGATGAAAATATTCGCAGGGATCTTGCGCGAATTGAGATATCAGATCCTTTCGAGATTCTAAATCTTTTTCTGATTGGCAATTCTGATATCAGGAGTTATATCGGTAGTTCGAAAATCAATACCGATGATCGACCTATCCTTGAATTCACCCTGCCAATGCTGCTGTACACGGACCCTGGAAGAGGTTCCAATGAAAGGGTCCAGGATCTGCTGGCTAACGCCAGGGATTGTATTCCACCCATCATTATTCCCCATGAAAATAAAGAGGATTTTTATTTCAGACTAGGCGTAACATACGCCCAATACGTATTCAGGAATGAACAGGCGATAAGTTTGTTTGAAAGGGTCCTCGATATAAACCCCGAACATAGAAAGGCAAGAGAATACCTCGATGCAATACAAGGCGAACTGAAAAAATGAGTATAGCGACATTAACACCCAAAAGAAAACCTGAGAAATATACCTGATCATAAGAATGTCCTTAGTAACATTGAAATATTAAAAAGGCGGCAGGTATATTCCGGAGACCTTATTCTCCTCTGCACGGAGCTTCGAACTGTTAGACAGAGCCTCAATCTACTACAGGCATGCAATACAACGCATATGCGGTAGTAGACAGAAAAGCAGTTTTTGAGATGATGTTTTTCTTTTTAATCAGTCAGTACATTTGCAGTTGATACAATCTTTATGTATAAAACTTTATGAAAAAATTAAGAGAATCTTCGCCTGGCTCCTTTATAGGTCTTGGGAGGGCAGTGCCATGGATTCATATTCTTATAATAGTCTGCATCTCTATTATTGTATATTCAAATAGCTTCGATAATGATTTTGTTGTAGATGATGCAAGCTTCATTAGAGACAATATCAGCATTAGGAGTCTTGAAAATATTCCTGCCTTCTTCTACTCAACTGTTGCTATGACGTCTACCGATAATCCTGAATGGGGTACCCAGATTTACCGCCCTTTGCGCACACTCTCATATGCACTTGATTACAGTCTTTTTGGTCTGAACATAACAGGATATCATGTTACAAGTCTGGCGCTTCATATACTGGTTTCCATCACTCTGTATTATATTATATTGAATCTTTTTAACTTGTCCTCTGTTTCACTTTTAGGGGCTGTGATTTTTGCCATACATCCCGTTAATGTTGAGGCAGTGTCCTGGCTATCTAGCCGTGCAGATCTCATTGGAGTGATCTTCTTCAACATTTCATCCTTTTATTATATCTACTATCGTAAATATCCAAATTCATCGAAGTATCTCATTATCTCGCTCATTTTTTCTTTTCTGGCCTATTTAGGAAAGGAAGCTACGATCCCTTT
>JAUXIU010000013.1 GCA_030620895.1 Deltaproteobacteria bacterium | reverse complement strand
TCAGCAAGTCGTCGACTACTTTCTCGAGCAATCAATGCTTCTAAGCCTAATCGCACTAAAGAAGTTTTTTCGGTGATACCGGTGAGCTTTGAAGCTTTAGTCAGTATTTTCTCATCTATATTCAGTGTGGTTCTCATATGCATCAGTATGTATATAAAGTGCATATACGTCAAGGAAAATAGTAGCGAAGATAGATAGGGAGAAGAAAATATTTTAATTAATAAATCCGTCCCCTTTTCGCTGCCCCCAAGTTATAGAGCGCAGCCAACCGCATAGACACCGTCTTCCCTTTTCTGAAGATAGACCTTCCTTAAGAATTTGCCCCCTGGTCCTTTAACCTTCTCACCACTTTCGGGATCAAAAACAGCACCATGGGCAGGACAATACAATTTTTTCAACCCTTCATCCCATTTTAAACACTTGTCTTTATGAGTGCATACTGTTGAATACGCCCTTAACTCACTGTTAGGCAAAACTATAAGTATTGCCTTGTCCGTATCAGTGGGATATGTAAAGCTGATCGCCTTCCCGGGTGAAAGTTCATCGGTAGTTGCAATCCTGACAATCTGTTGCGTTGTTTCAGGCGGAGAAACTTTTGATGAGGACCGACCTGATTCATTATACCACTTAAACTCAATCTCTAACTTATTTTTCCCGTGCTTTTCTTTATATTCAAGCTCCACCTCGAATTTTTCCGGTAAGATAAATCTTGTACCCTCCAACTTGACTATCCCTCTTTCAAATATATCTTTACCAAGCTTCTCCAGAAGCTTCCCTGCCTCTCTTTGATCCATAATCTTTTTTTCTTTAAAACCCATAGTATTAAGTTTTATCGGAGTTGAACAGGATGCACGCCGTAAGCCCCGCCTTGTAGGAGGCGTGCTAATGTAATGGAAAATTCCTTGCTGTCAAGATGCCTCGCCCTGTGGGCGGGGTAACTTCACTTCGATATTATTTTTTTCAGCCCTCTCTGTCTTTAAACCTTCCATCTGAAGATATGAAGCCGTCTCTTCTGGCATCCTCTATCAACCGGATGGCTTCGTCCACTTTATCCTCATCGACGGCGATCCTCTTTTCAGCAAATCTCCCAATATTCATAGGGTAAGGGGTAATAGTCATGTCCCTGAAGATGCAATGAATACCATTCTCCTTCAGGAGCCCCTTAATAAGGTCAGCCTCTATATTGTTATAACAGAGGTATATTTCTCTTGCATCCATCGGTTCCTCGTTAATAATGAGATAGAAGGAGATATCTTTCAAAAATAAATCTGTCCCCTTTTTCTAACATCCCCAGTTCAATAAGGAAGTGCAACACTTAGAGTAAGATAGTATCCTAAGTGCCATGAAAAATACATATAAACAACTCTCAAGCTAAGAGAGAGATAAAATTGCATGCTTTATTTCTTCATCCACCAAGAAAATGAAGAGGTTTTTTAATGCTGGGTGTTCGATTTCTAATTCTTTATAATATTCTACAGCTTTTTTTCTATGCTTAAGGCCAGTTCCAATGCTTCCATTAAGCTCATGTGCCTTCCTTTTAAATTTTTATATATTTCTGAATATTTTAATTATTTTTGTTCTGATAATTAACAGACGATTTTTTTTGTGCTGCTATCATGATTTATGTGCACATATAGTAGCAAAAAGTGTATGGAAAGAGAAGAAGGGGGAGCATGAAGGAAAGTATTGACAAATAATTATTAGTTTTGCTAGAATAAAAGATTCAAGTCATTAAGGTTACCAAATGGTACAGTGTCTTTAGTGTATTTTTTGTTATTATATAAAAGAAAATATCGGGAGAATATTTATGAATTTACCAGTACCGGCTAACTCTTTACAGGTCTATCTTTCACAGATAAATCAGTTTCCTATCCTGAATAGAGAAGAGGAGCACAGCCTTGCTGTCAGGTATGATAAGGGAAAAGACCTGGAGGCAGCACACAAACTTGTTACAGCAAACCTCAGGTTTGTTGTAAAAGTAGCCCTCGAGTACCGCAACTATGGAATTAAACTCTCCGATCTTATACAAGAGGGCAATATAGGCCTCATGGCTGCGGTTAAGAAGTTTGATCCTTACAAGGGATATCGTCTGATAACTTATGCAGTATGGTGGATAAGGTCATATATACAGGCCTTTATATTAAGGAGTTGGAGCCTCGTTAAGAGAGGTGGCAGAGAGTTAAGAAAGAAGCTCTTCTATCAGCTGGGTAAGACCAGAGAGGCCATCTCTGCGTTAGATCCACGTTGCGACGCAGGTGGCAATATGCAACGGTTTTCAACAGAAGAGGTAGGGTTCACCGATGGTCATGACCTTTCTTTAGATGAGACAATAGGTGATGATAACAACACGACCCATCTTGATTTACTCACAGATTCCTCCCCGAACCAGGAAGATATCATCGTGAAAGATGAAGAGAGGCGGATAGCCAAAAGAAGCATATCAACTGCACTGGCAACCCTCAACGAGAGAGAACGCTACATCCTGGAGAATAGAATTATGAGAGATACCCCACTAAGCCTGCAGATGGTAGGGAATAGCCTTGGGCTTACAAGAGAGCGGGTGAGGCAGATAGAGGCTGAGGCACTCAAGAAACTCCAGAAGCGGGTATGCCATTAACATTCTCCTAGAAATTCCTTCCCTTAAACATGACGGCTTTGTAAAAAGCCGGGTACCCTCTGGATGTGGAACATTTTACTGTGCCGTCTAAAAATTCAACTTTTTACAAGAGCATCAAACACAATATTAAAATAATATTTTTTAATTAATCAAGCCCTTCGGTTCTAGATAGGTGCTAACGGTCTTTTCTTCTCTGCTGTATAAGGCGGTTCCAGGTCATTGTTCATATCCATATCTTTATTCCACTAACCTGTTATATTATCTGATATTATTTGCTCGTTAAAATCGCCAGACCATAGTTTTAACTTTACACTGCTGGATGAATAATGTTATTGGATATCAAGCGGTTGGGAGGCTATTATATAGTGGAAAAAAGGCCCACAGTTGCCATTGTGGATAGATCGGCCATAAGGCATAACTTTAAAAAAATAAGAGAAAAGATATTGCCGGATACGAAGATCCTGGCTGTAGTTAAGGCAGATGCCTATGGTCACGGTGCTGTTGAAGTTGCAAGGGTACTGGAGTCAATAGGATGTGATTTTTTTGGTGTTGCCCTCTGTGAGGAAGGTATAGAGCTGCGAAAGGCCGGTATTAAGACCCCTATAGTTGTCCTAGGTGGGAGCTACCCCGGTCAGCCGAAGGAGTTATTGTTATATAACCTTACCCCTGTCGTGTTTGATACCGATACGGCTCTGCTCCTGAATAAGCATGCAAAAAAATCCAGGGCAGTTATAAAAATACATGTAAAAGTAGATACAGGGATGGGCCGTTTGGGTTTCCTACCACACCAGATAGGTCCTTTCCTGAAAAAACTCAAGGGACTTGAAAACATTGAGTTGGAAGGGATTCTCTCACATTTTGCTGAGGTAGACGAGGAGAATAAGAGCTATTCTAAGAAGCAGCTTGATTGTTTCCTTGATGTGCTTGACGTTGTAAAGAAGATGAATTATAAACCAAAGTTGGCACATATGGCAAATAGTGCGGCAATCGTAGATTATCCGTCAGCGCATTTTAATCTAGTCAGACCTGGGATAATGCTCTATGGTTCCTATCCAAACAATAGATTTAAGGATAAGATAGACCTAAGAGCCGCTATGAAGTTAAAGACACAGGTGATACAGCTTAAGAGAGTGTCAAGTGGTTTTCCCGTGAGCTATGGCAGGAGGTATGTTACAGATAAAGACACAATTATAGCAACAATACCGATTGGTTATGGTGATGGTTATCCCCGATGCCTTTCAGAGAGTGGTGATATGCTTGTGAGGGGTAAAAGGGCCAGGGTTATAGGTACGGTGTGTATGGACCTTACCATGCTCGATGTCAGTGATATAGATGGTGTCAATGTTGGCGATGAAGTTGTGATTATGGGAAGCCAGAACGAAGAAGAGATAACGGCAGATGATATTGCCGAGAGAGCCGGTATGATATCCTATGAGGTGCTCTGTGGTATAAGCAAAAGGGTTCCGAGGGTATATATATGAGAGAGTTCCTGGAAGAGACAGGGAGGAAGACCAGGACGGTCGTTGAGATAAGCGGGCAGATAGGTTTGATGCTATCTCAGGCACTGATGTGGATCTTTGTGCCGCCTTACAAGTGGCGGAACATCATTAAACAGATGGAGTTTGTTGGGGTCCAGAGCGTGTTTGTGGTAGTTCTAACTGGTTCGTTTACAGGTATGGTTCTGGCATTGCAGAGTTTTGAAGCACTCAAGAGGTTTGGTGCAGAGAGTATGGTTGCACCTACTGTTGCGCTGAGTGTAGCAAGGGAGCTCGGTCCTGTCCTAACCGGTCTCATGGTGGCAGGACGTGCGGGATCCGCAATGGCTACAGAACTCGCTACGATGAGGGTTACAGAGCAGATAGATGCGCTCACCACTATGGCAATAAACCCAACAAGATATCTTATTACGCCCAGGATACTTGCTGGCATCTTGATGCTCCCGATACTTACTATCATAGCGGACTTTGTGGGTATTATCGGGGGATATGTTATTGGCGTGAAGATGCTCGGTATCAATTCAGGGGTATATATAGCAAGGACTGTTGATTATTTAACGTTTGGGGATATAATGGATGGTCTTATAAAGTCGGCTGTCTTTGGATTGATACTTACATTGAGCGCCTGTTACTACGGCTTCTATGCAACTGGTGGTGCGGAGGGGGTTGGCAAGGCGGCTACACGTTCGATGGTGCTTGGCTGTGTCTTGATACTGGCTTCGGATTATGTGATGACTTCAATGATGTACTAGGCCACGTTATCCATGTTTCGGACTTTCTTCCCGGGCCGGCATATCATTTAACCAAACCACAACGCGATATCGTAAGCATTACAAGGTCAAAGACCTCGGCAGGTGGGAAGCTTGCAAGCAAAAAAGGTATATGATAAAGATTAAAGACCTCAAGAAATCTTTCAATGGGAAGAGGGTCCTGGATGGTGTCAATCTTGAGATAGATAAGGGCAAGATTACTGTAATTATAGGAAGGAGTGGTGAGGGGAAGAGCGTTCTCATAAAGCATATAATAGGCCTTTTAAAGCCAGATTCGGGACAGGTGCTCCTTGAAGGGGAGGATTTGACGAAGCTGGACGAAAGTGAGTGGAACAAGACAAGAAGGAGGTTTGGGATGCTCTTCCAGGGCGCCGCCCTCTTTGATTCAATGACCGTAGCAGGGAATGTTGGCTTCCCGTTAAGAGAACATACAAACCTGGATTACAAGGATATACTCGAAACTGTAAAGGATAAATTGAAGAGGGTTGGTCTTGTCGGTGTGGAGAATATGATGCCAGCTGACCTTAGTGGTGGGATGAAGAAGCGGGTAGGTCTTGCAAGGGCAATAATTATGGATCCAGAGATAGTGCTCTTTGATGAACCAACTACCGGGCTTGACCCTATAATGAGTGACTCTATAGCAGATCTTATGCTGGATACACAGGAGCAATTAAAGACAACATATATAGCCATCACACATGATATCTTACTTACATACAAGATTGCTGATAAGATAGCCATGTTACATAACGGCAAGATCATAGAGGAGGGGGGCAGTAAAGATATAAAGGAAACAAAGAACCCCGTGGTTAGACAGTTCATTGAGGGTAATGCAGAAGGCCCTATAAGGGTATATTGATACATAACAGGATACACGCCGTAAGCCCCGCCCTGTGGGCGGGGTATCTTCACTTTTATCTTAAGGATAACCAGAGTATATGGCCAGACTAAGTTCTGAGGCAAAGGTAGGTCTTTTCGTCATCATAGGGATAATCATTCTTGTATTTATGTCCCTAAGGGTTGGGGGAATAAGGTTTATGAGGGCGGAGGGGTATGAGCTGTATGTGAGGTTTGATTCTGCAGCAGGGCTTGATAAGGATGTCTCTGTGCAGGTTGCAGGAGTTGAGGTCGGGAGGGTAAGAGATATAACCCTTGAAGATTATAAGGCAAAGGTTGTCCTGATGATTAGAAAGGATGTAAAGATAGGCACAGATTTTGTTGCAGTATTAACGACTCATGGAGTCCTCGGTGAGAGGTATATAGATCTCATACCCGGCTCTCCCAACGCCCCACTCTTAGAGCCAGGTGGTGAGATTACGAGGACTAAGGCATATACAGATATAGAAAAGTTCATAACCATAATGAGTGATGTGGCCGGTGATATTAAAGAGGTCAGCAGGTCTTTTGCAAGTGTATTTGGGGGAGCAGAGGGCGAAGCAACAATAAAAGAAATAGTTGTGAATATACAGGATCTCACCGACAGGATTAATAGGATGGTTGCTGCCAATGATGAAAAGTTTGGCAGGACAATGGATAACTTTGAGAGATTCTCACAACTCCTTAGAGAAGAGGGCCCTGAGATAGCGGGGGGATTAAGGAATATTACTGATAATTTGAATCAGATTATAGCCGAGAACAGGGATACTTTAAAAGGGAGCATAAACAACTTTGAAACTGCCTCATTGAAGCTGGAAAAGACAATGGATGCAGTTAACAGGCTGGTTGGAAATGTTGAGTCAAAGATAGAAGAGTCGGTCTCGTCAATCAAGAGTATAACCGAGAAGATAGACAGGGGTGAGGGGACCATAGCCAAGCTGTTAAACGATCCAACAACGCATAAAAACATCAATACGGCCCTTTCAGGTGTCAATGATTATCTAGGGAGAATAAAAAAATTCAAGGTGTTTCTCGGTTATAGAGGTGAATACCTGGCCGACGCAGAAGATACCAAGAGCTATTTTTCATTAAGGCTCCAGCCAAAGGCTGATAAATACTATCTGGTCGAGGTTGTTGATGACCCTAGGGGCAGTAGGAGTATAGAGACAAAGGATGTTACTCAAGGTGGCACAACTACCACTACCAAGGAGGTTAAGACCTTAGATGAGTTTAAGTTCAGTGTCCAGGTTGCCAAGAGATTTGGTGACCTGACATTGAGGGGCGGTATTTTAGAGTCAACCGGTGGGGTAGGTGCGGACTTTTACCTCTGGGATGATAATATCAAATTTACCTTTGAGGCATTTGACTTTGATGAGGAAAGGAACCCTCATTACAAGGCAGGTTTAACATATAACATCAATAGATACTTTTTTATAACAGGTGGTTACGATGACTTTGCGAGTAAGATAGACCTTGACTCGTATTATCTGGGTGCGGGTTTCCAGTTTGAGGATGAAGATATAAAGTACCTGCTAGGGAGTATACCCATACCGAAATAGGGTTTAACTATACAGAGCGTTATAACTTTGCATACCCGACCCACACTTCGTGTGGGTACCCCGGCTCCTCGGCTCGTCGTTGCGGCGTACTACAAAGTACGCCTCACTCCTCGTCTTCGTCGCGCCTTGGTCTGCTTTGTTCTAACACTCTGTATGCGCAACTATTTATGACGTTGTGTATAATTTTGTTTCCAGTGTAAAAACAATGAAATCTGTGTAATCTTTAAAAAATCGGTGTAATCGGTTTCCATTTTTTCAATGGAAACCATTTATTTTCAGGGCAATCCCTAGTAAAAACTGGAGGGGAGTAACGAATAAAGAGCTTGGTATAGCATTTGATATCGGTACGACGACCCTTGTCGGGGTTTTGATTGAAATCGATGGATGTAAAGATCTGGGCATAGAATCTATTCCAAACCCTCAAGCAGAGTATGGCAGAGATGTCCTTTCGAGGGTAAAGGCGATAATAGATGATCCCCCTCTCCTTCGCATCCTACAGGGTGATGTGGTTGGGGCATTAAACAGGATAGTCAGGAAACTGCTCCCTGGAACCGATGGTAAAATCAGCAGGTTTACGGCGGTTGGTAATCCTGTTATGGAACATATACTGACGGGGATTTCCCCCGCATCTCTTGGCAAGGTTCCCTACCGTCCGTTTTTTCGAGAATCGAAGATAATCCCCTCTGATGAGATAGGCCTCGATGGTTCAAAAGGCTCAAGACTTCATACATTTCCGCTAATAAGCGGGTTTGTTGGTGGAGATACTATAGCTGTCATACTCTCCACAGAACTGCATAGGGCATTACAACCATCCATTGCTATTGATATAGGTACGAATAGTGAAATTGCCATAAGATCATCAAGAGGCCTGTATGTAACATCTGCGGCGGCAGGTCCGGCCTTTGAGGGTGGTGAGATAGAGTATGGAATGGTAGCAGGAAAAGGCGCTATAGAGGGTATAAGGATAGATAATGATAATGTGGTTCTGGATGTAATTGGAGATGTAAAGCCGACAGGTATATGCGGTTCGGGGCTCTTGAGTATAGTGTCCCGGCTTATTGCCCTGAATATAATAGATAAATCGGGTAGGATAAAGGGCAGGAATGAGATTGCGGGCAATCTGGCTAATAGAATAAAAGAGGAAGAGGATGGAAATAACTTTATCCTTTACAGAGGTGCAAGTGGGGAGGTGGTGCTGACCCAGAGGGATGTAAGGGCCTTTCAGCTTGCCAAGTCTGCTATAAGGGCAGGTATATCCCTTCTGATGGATAAGGCACAGGTAGGGCTTCAGGATATAGAAGATGTATATATAGCCGGGGCCTTTGGAAGCAGTTTGAGGAAGGAGGACCTTATTTCCATAGGTGTGCTTGATAGGTTTTGGGCAGACAGGATCACCTTTGTTGGTGATGCAGCCCTTGATGGTGCCAGGCTTGTGCTCTGCTCAAATAAGAAGAGGGATGAGGCGGAAGAGATTGCAAGGATGGCGAGATATATTTCGCTTTCAGGGAGCAGACACTTTCAGAAAGAGTTCATGAAGCAGATGAATTTTTAAGTAGAATGTTTAAGCGGTGTATCTATAGTTTAGGGATTTTTTTACAGAAGGGATAAATAATGAAGAAGGTTCGGAGGGCAATAATCAGTGTAACAGATAAGAGCGGTATTGTGGAATTTGCAAGGTCCCTTTCTGAGATGGGGGTGGAGATAATATCGACCGGCGGGACAGGTGAGCTTCTGAGGAAAAACGAACTGGCTGTTATCCCAATATCATCCTACACAGGTTTTCCAGAGATGCTGGATGGGAGGGTTAAGACACTCCATCCGAAGATACATGGAGGGATACTGGGGATCAGGGGGAATAAGAAGCACAAAGAAGAGATGGATGAGCACGATATACTCCCCTTAGACATGGTTGTGGTAAATCTCTATGCGTTTGAGGATACAATAGCTAGAGACTGCAGGATGGAAGATGCCATTGAGAATATAGATATCGGTGGACCAACAATGATCAGGGCTGCCGCGAAAAATTATACGGATGTCTCCGTTGTAACAGACCCTTCAGACTATAAAAAGATAATCGAAGAGATGGGTGAGTATGACGGAAACATAACCCCTGAGACAAGATTCTATCTTGCAAAGAAGGCCTTTCAACTTACAGCCAGATATGATGCGGCCGTATCTAACTACCTGGGAGCAATCGAGGATGGAAAGGCCACAGGTAGCCTTCCCGAGACCTTCACTGTCCAGTTTAAGAAGATCCAGGACCTGAGGTACGGTGAGAATCCGCATCAGATGGCTGCATTTTTTGGGGATACTTTTCCTACCAGAGAGGGCATTGCATGTGCAAGGCAGATTCACGGGAAGGACCTTTCATTCAATAACATACTCGATATAAACTCTGCCATTGAGATAATCAGGGAGTTTCATGAGTCTGCTGCAGTTATAATAAAACACAGCAACCCCTGCGGTGCGGCTATGTCAAAGGAAGGCATGCTGGATGCCTATCTTAAGGCTCTTTCTTGCGACCGAACATCTGCCTTTGGTGGCATAGTCGGTTTTAATAGGCGGGTGGATGGAAAAACCGCCGACGAGATGGCGAAACTCTTCCTTGAGGCAATAATAGCCCCTGCTTTTGATGAAGAGGCGATGGAGATACTAAAGGCAAAGAAGAACCTGAGGCTCCTTGAGATACCGGAGAGCGAATGTCTGCCATCTTCCGACACAGGGGCTGGAGGTTTTGATCTAAAAAGGGTTTCCGGGGGTATGCTTGTTCAGACTGTAGACAAAGAATCTGCGGGAGATCTCAAGACCGTTACAAAGAGAGGACCGACCGAGATGGAGCTTGAAGACCTTCTCTTTGCCTGGAATGTTTGTAAACATGTAAAGAGCAATGCCATTGTTTTCGGGAAGGGAACGCAGACTATAGGAATAGGTGCAGGGCAGATGTCGAGGATAGATTCTACCAGGATAGCCATAATGAAGGCCAGGGATGCAGGTTTGGATACAGATGGTACTGTTATGGCCTCCGACGCCTTCTTCCCCTTCAGGGACAATGTAGACAAGGCAGCAGAGGCAGGGGTAACGGCCATAATCCAACCTGGCGGCTCTGTCAGGGACGATGAGGTTATAAGTGCAGCAGATGAGCATGATATGGCGATGGTCTTTACGGGGATGAGGCACTTTAGACACTAATTGACGACTTCGAAAATATTCCATCTGCGGTGTTGCGCTGCATCCTTCGTCACTGCGGCGTAACTATAAGTACGCCTCATTCCTCAGGATTTGCGCGCCTTGCAGCTGAAGCTTTTTCAAAGCCGTCAGCGATATTTTTTGCGAGGCCATCAAGATTGAGTTTCGAGTTGCGCGTTTCGAGTTACCAGATTACCCGTAACCCGTAACACGTAACCCGTGACGTTCTATGTGAATTTGTGATACTTGTGTCCACTCATGGCTAAACGGTTCAACTTATAGAGTGAAATTTTAAGAGGTTATTGTGAAGGTTCTTGTTATCGGTTCTGGCGGTCGTGAACATGCATTGGTCTGGAAGCTTGCTCAGAGTAAAGGTGTGAAGAAGATATATTCAGCACCGGGAAACCCTGGTATTGCTGAGATCGCCAAGTGCATAGATATAAGGGCCGATGATATCGATGCATTGAGGGACTTTGCATTGAAAAACAGTATAGGTCTGACTGTTGTGGGGCCTGAGCGTCCTCTTACAATGGGTATAACCGACACCTTTGAAGAGGCAGGGCTCAAGGTTTTAGGGCCTTCAAAGAAGGCGGCTGAGATCGAGGGGAGTAAATCATTTGCAAAGGACCTCATGAATAGATGTGGCATACCTACTGCCTTTTATAAGACATTTACAAACGCCGACGAGGCAAAAGGATACGCGGAGAGGCATCATCCTCCACTTGTTGTAAAGGCCGACGGCCTGGCGGGGGGGAAGGGCGTTCTGATATGTCCTGCGATGGATGAGGCGTTTTTGGCTATCGACCTGATAATGAAGGACAGGGTCTTTGGAGATTCGGGCAATAAGGTGATTATTGAGGAGTTCCTCACAGGACATGAGATATCCCTCCTTGCCATTACGGATGGGAAGACGGTTTTGCCATTAGCACCTGCACAGGATCACAAGCCGATATACGATGGTGACCAGGGGCCGAATACAGGCGGCATGGGGGCTTATTCACCCGGCCCGATATCGAACATAATTCAGGATAGGGTAATGAAA
The DNA here is from genome assembly GCA_030620895.1 of Deltaproteobacteria bacterium. Lineage (GTDB taxonomy): Bacteria > Desulfobacterota > GWC2-55-46 > S146-70 > JAUXIU01 > JAUXIU01. Next base: position 636 of record JAUXIU010000013.1, on the reverse strand, counting down.
GAGGTGATGCTCCCTGTAGTGAAGGCTATGAAGGAAGAGGGGAGGCCGTACAAAGGGATATTATATGCAGGGTTAATGATTACCAAGGAAGGTCCTAAGGTTCTTGAGTTCAACTGCCGTTTCGGTGATCCTGAGACCCAGCCGATACTTATGAGGCTTAATGGCGACCTTCTGAAGATCTTTATGGCCGCTGTCGAAGGCCGGCTCTCAAGGGTTCGGTTTGGCTGGGATAAGAGAACGGCCCTGTGCGTTGTGATGGCATCGGATGGCTATCCAGCGGAGTATGAAAAGGGTATTCAGATAGAGGGACTGGGAAACGCCTCAAAGATGAAAGATGTAGTTATATTCCATGCAGGAACGGCAATCAGGGACGGCAGGCTTGTTACTGCAGGTGGAAGGGTTCTGGGTGTAACAGGGCTTGGTTTAGGTGTTAAGAGGGCTATAAAGAAGGCTTACAAGGCAGTAGAGGAGATAAGCTGGGAGGGGGCCTATTACAGGCATGATATAGGATCAAAGGCGGTAAAATAGCATTTATCGTAGTTGAGAGCTTTAAACCTTACAGGAAAAGGCAGAGTGTATAGGGCAAAGGGTCCTTCTTCTGTGCTCCATGCTCTTTGCTCTATGCTGTCAAATAGG
>JAUXIU010000172.1 GCA_030620895.1 Deltaproteobacteria bacterium | reverse complement strand
TTCTTCAGGGCTTTTACCAGATCGTATGCGTTATAAGGTGTTAACAGCCCAGCCATATCCTTTATGCAGATGGTATCAGCCCCTATGTCCTCAAGCTTCATTGCCATTTCTACAAAGCTATCATTGGTATGTACAGGACTTGTGGTGTAACAGACGGCCGCTTCGACGATGGCATTAATCTTTTTAACGGTTTTTATAGCGACCTCCATATTCCTTGTATCATTCAATGCATCAAAGATTCTGAATATATCGATGCCGTTCTTAGCGGCCCTTTCGATGAACTTGATGACGACATCGTCTGGGTAATGCCTGTATCCAACAAGATTTTGACCACGCAGGAGCATCTGCAGCTTAGTATTTGGTAATGCCTTCTTTAAGTCTCGAAGGCGCTGCCATGGATCTTCACGCAGAAACCTCAGACAAGTGTCAAATGTTGCTCCACCCCAGACCTCAAGGCTGTAGTAACCCACACTGTCGAGCTTGCTACAGATATCGAGCATATCTTCCGTTCTCATCCTTGTTGCCAGAAGTGACTGGTGTGCATCCCTCAGCACTGTATCCGTGATCTGTATTCTATGGTTTTTTTTATTTTTAGGCATTTTTTTCTCCATATTTATCGAAATCCTGATATAAAAAGGTGAGGTTAGAAACCGTGATATGCCGCTATCGCAGCGGATATAGCAGCGACCTTATCTGTGGGGTCCTCAAATTCCTCGTAATCGAATAGCTCCGGTTTTCTGTCTATATAGCCTGTGTCAAAGATTCCTTCTTTGAAATCATCGTCATGCATAATCTTTCTGAGATATGGTATGTTGGTCTTTATACCTCTGATGATAAACTCCTCAAGGGATCTTTGCATTCTACTTACCACCTCTTTCCAATCGGTTCCAGTGACTATGAGTTTTGTAACCATGGAGTCATAAAAGCCTGGTATAACATAGTCCTTATAGATAGTGCCGTCGATCCGTACGCCTATGCCGCCTGGAGAATAATAAGCTGTAACCGTTCCAGTATTTGGCATGAAGTTGTTTTTCGGATCCTCGGCACATATCCTGCATTCCATGGCATAACCATTTATTTTTACATCTTTTTGCTGAATATTTAGAGTTATGCCGGCGGCAATCTCTATCTGTTTTTTTACAATGTCGATACCGGTTATTTCTTCTGTTATTGTATGTTCGACTTGCAACCTTGTATTCATCTCAATAAAATAGAATTTATTTTCTTTGTCAACAAGAAATTCTACAGTGCCGGCATTACAATAATTTGCAGCCCTTGCTGCCGTTACTGCAGCTTCATGCATTCTTGATCTTGTGTTGTCATCCAGCAAAAGTGATGGGGCTATCTCTATTAGTTTTTGGTGTCTTCTCTGTATCGAGCAGTCTCTTTCCCCGAGATGTACTATATTGCCAAAATTATCGGCGAGTATCTGAACCTCTATATGGTGAGAGCCCTCCAGAAATTTTTCGAGAAAGACATCCGTTGTTCCAAAAGCACCTTTTGCCTCTGATCTTGCCACGTCAATAGCATCGTTAAGTGCATCCCTATGCTTTACAACCCTCAAACCCCTTCCGCCCCCCCCCCCTGAAGCCTTTACCATCACTGGATAACCAATCTTATCGGCTATCTCTAAAGCTTCATCGATATCTTTTATAGTGCCTTCGCTGCCTGGGAGCACTGGAACTCCTGCGCTCTTCATCATCTTCTTTGCCATGACCTTGTCTCCCATATCTGATATCGAATTACTTGAAGGTCCGATAAAGGTGATTCCCATTTTTTCACATAGCCTGGGGAGTTTGGGATTTTCGGATAGAAAACCATACCCTGGATGTATCGCCTCGACTCCGACTTTTTTGGCGAGGTCAACTATCCTATGAATGCTCAAGTAGCCTTCTATGGGACCGGGGCCAACAAGATAGGCTTCATCTGCCTTTTTGACATATAATGATGTGGCATCAGCCTCTGAAAATATGGCTACAGTGGCGATATCAAGCTCTTTGCAAGCCCTGACCACCCTTGTGGCAACCTCACCTCTATTTGCTATTAGAACCTTTTTAAACATTGCGAATACAGAAAGTAAATCATTTTAAACTGGTCTGTCAAGCTTAAAAGCTCTTTGTATGCTTGCCTTCAAAAACTCTTCCTCTTGACTTTTTTGTTCCATTTAAGTATTTATATAATGCTTTTATTAATGAAGATCGGAAGGTTTTAATGAGATTAGGTGATCTGGAACTGGGTAGATGCCCGGTAATTGTAGGTGTTTTAACAGATCCTGATAATAAGAAGGCCCTGAGAGGTGCTTTAAAAATTGGCATAGATGTCCTTGAGTTCAGAATAGATCATTTTAAAAATACAGATATTGATCACCTGTTGGGCTTTGCACAGTATGTTCGTAGGAAAGGTCCACGGATTATTGCAACGGTGAGAAGTATAGATGAAGGGGGAAAACGCCTCATCACAGATAGCAAGAGGCTTGAGATATTTTCAGCACTAACTCCGTTTGTAGATGCTGTTGATGTAGAATTGAGTTCAAGGGCTATCTTGAAAGATGTGATAAAAGTTGCAAAAAGGTTCAGGAAGAAGGTAATCGTTTCTTACCACAACTTCCAGGTTACGCCTTTAAAAGGAAAGCTAAACCTGCTCGTAAAGAAGGGAAGAGCAGAGGGCGGGGATATAGTAAAGATAGCAACAAAAACAAAAGACTATACTGACCTTAAAAGACTCGCTCGTATAACCCTTGAGCATAAAAACATTATTACAATCGCTATGGGAAAGAAAGGTATATCTTCGAGGGTGTTTTTCCCACTTTTAGGTTCCCTCTTAACATATAGTCCAATATCCTGGACAACCGCACCCGGTCAATTGCCGTTAAAGACAGTGCGGGATGAAATAAATCGATACAGTTTTTGATCTGAAATAAATATTATTGTTTTTACTGCAAAAAGCTTAAAAACAATGAAAATTAATATACAGAGGAGGCTTCTATGGCAGCAAGAATTGCAATTAATGGTTGTGGTAGGATAGGTAGAAATATTTTAAGGGCTTCCCTGAAAGAAGAAAATATTGAATTTGTTGCCATAAACGACATAACCGATGCGAAGACA
>JAUXIU010000175.1 GCA_030620895.1 Deltaproteobacteria bacterium | reverse complement strand
TCGTATTACAACCCTGCCTGCCTATCCAAAAAAATAAAGAACGCAGTCTAAATCTTTATCTCACAGGCTTGACACAAATTATTAAATTAGTTGACTTAACACAGGTTTTATTGTTAAACTTTAATAGGCGTAGATTATGAGTGTCTTGCCGGGCGGGTGACGGGTGCTCTATGCAAAATAAAAGTATGACAAAGGCTGATGATAACAAGGTTCTTATAGCCGAAGATAATCCCACCTCCAGGAAATGCATAAAGAGACAGCTTGAATCCCTTGGTTATAATGTAATTGGAGTAGCCAAGACAGGCCCTGAGGTGGTGGAAATGGCCTCGGAACTAAACCCGTCCTTTATCGTGATGGATATTGACATGCCGGAGATGGACGGGATAACAGCTGCAAAGGCCATTACCACCAAAGGTCCTTTACCAATAATCCTGGTAACCGGCCACTCATCTGAGGAACTAACCTCGAAGGATATAATTCACTCAACTGATGAACTTGCATTAAAGGCAACAGAGGCCGGGGTCTTCGCTTATCTCGTTAAACCTGTAGCAAGGAAAGAACTCATGCCTTCCATAAAACTCGCCTTTGCAAGATACAACGAGTTTATGAACCTCAAGGATGAGATGAAAAGCCTGCAAGAGGCCCTCGAGACAAGGAAACTCGTAGAAAGGGCAAAGGGTATCCTGATGAAAAGGTGTAAAATCTCTGAAGAAGAGGCCTTTAAACTCCTCCAGGCACAATCACAAAAGGAAAATAAGAAGCTAAAGATGATAGCCGAAATGGTTGTGTCAGCAAGCGGTATTATGTAATCTTCCCAAACAAGCCCTCCTAAATCCCGACCCGACAGCAATATATATCTAACTACTCAGGTTCACAGTTCCAGAGTTCACGGTTCAAGGTTATAAAGCGATGAAGAAAGGTACAAGACGCTGCCAATTCGTGGATTCATCAACCATATCATATCTCAAGAAATATGAAGAGTGCAAGGCAACTAACCGTGAACTTTGAACCGTGAACCAGACAACCTGAGTAATTACTATATATCTTCAAATATGGTGCCGAAGGGGGGATTCGAACCCCCACAGGCTTTCACCCACTAGGACCTGAACCTAGCGCGTCTGCCAATTCCGCCACTTCGGCAATAAGAGTAAAAAAATTACACAGATCACACCGATTAAAACATTGAGAAATCAAGGGATTAAACGTCTGTGTAATCATTTTCTAGTGAAAACTGCTGCAGAGAGCTTTAATGGCAGGGCTTTTTGATTGCATTAAACTCTGTTTTAATTTATACTAAGCAACCAAAATAATCAAGCGATTGTTCCAGGAGGGGATAAGATGAAGTTCTTTATCGATACAGCTAATATCGAAGAAATTAGAAAGGCAAGCGACTGGGGATTGCTGGATGGTGTTACAACTAACCCATCATTAATCTCTAAAGAAGGTAAGAGCTTTAAGGGGCTCTTGAAGGAGATATGCTCTATTTCAAAAGGCCCTGTCAGCGCTGAGGTAGTGAGCCTGGACGCCAATGGTATGGTAAAAGAGGCAAAGGAACTTTCAAAGATACATAAGAATATAGTTGTCAAGATACCGATAACACTTGAGGGTATGAAGGCCGTTAAGAAACTAGCAAAGATAGGCATAAAAGTGAATGTCACCCTCATATTCTCACCACTCCAGGCACTTATGGCTGCAAAGGCAGGTGCAACTTATGTAAGTCCCTTTGTTGGAAGGCTTGATGATATCTCACATGAAAGCATGATCCTTGTCCATCAGATACTGACCATATTCGAAAACTTCTCTTTCCCAACAGAGGTTATCGTTGCCAGTATACGTAGCCCCCTCCATGTACTTGATGCAGCCATGTCGGGGGCTCATATAGCAACCATACCATTCAAGGTGCTTGCTCAACTCTCAAAACATCCTCTAACAGATATTGGACTAACCAACTTCTTGAAGGATTGGGAGAAGGTGCCGAAGTAATAAGACCACTATCCTCCTTCAAAAGAAAACCGAGCGGATAATATCAGACCTCGCCATAGCCTCAATATGTGCCATCTCTGCCCACATCTACGGAACACTGTCTTCTTCTGAAGATATAGCCTTGATAATCCAGGAATATGGAAAAGTTGAAATAATGGATTCACAAAAACAACTTGAAAGGGTTATTTAGAAAGTAGCCTCTGTAAAAATGCAGAGGATTATTCTACAATAGTTCATCAGCAGAATTGCAGAAAATATCCATCAATATATGAAATTTAACAAGGAAAAGATTCTTGGGTTCATGAAGGACAAGGCATACAGGCCCCTTTCCATCAAGGAATTGATGCGGAGGCTAGGGATCCCAAGAGAGGAGAGAACAGGGTTTAAAAGGTCAATAAAAGATATGGTGGTCAGTGGAACACTTATTAGGATAAGGGGAGGCAGATACGGTCCGCCTTCAAAGATGAACCTGGTTACAGGTGAGCTCCATTGCCATCCGAACGGCTTCGGTTTTGTTGCCCCAGATAATGGGGAAGATGATATCTTTATTAATCCAAGGAATATGAAAGGGGCGATGCACAGGGACAGGGTAGTAGCAAGGGTAGAGAGGTTCAAGGGAGACAGGAAGAGGGAAGGAAGGATAATCCGCATACTTGAAAGGGGGCAGAAGAGGATAGTCGGAAGGTTTGAAAGAGGTAGGGGGTTTGCTGTTGTTGCTCCTTCAGACGAAAGGATACTCCAGGATATTATAATCCCACCAAGAAATACAAGAAGTGCAGAAGATGGCCATATAGTGGAAGTTGAGATAACGCGGTGGCCCGCTGAGCATCTGGCACCATCTGGGAGGGTTATCGGCATATTGGGTAATTACGATGACCCTGATGTAGAGATAGAGGTCATAGTTAAAAAGTATGGGCTTCCGCACAGGTTCCCTGCAGATGTAACAGCTGAGGCTGAAGAGATTCCACAGATGGTTTTGAAGAGGGAGATTAAAGATAGAACCGATTTGAGGGAAAGAAAGATGGTAACAATCGACGGTGAGACGGCCAAGGACTTTGATGACGCTGTTTCTATAGAAAAG
>JAUXIU010000224.1 GCA_030620895.1 Deltaproteobacteria bacterium | reverse complement strand
GTGAACAAATCAGGCCATACAGGTTCTTTAAGCATAGAATATGCCAAAGGAAGAGAAACTAAAAGATCTTTACGTTATCGCCTATGGCGTCGAACACATGAAGTCCTTGTTGCGATAGAGCAATTTTCCAAAAGACCAGTAGAAGATATCATTGACCTTGGTAGTGCTGATGGTAGGATGCTTGAAATAATTCATCAAAAATACCTCTATGCCCGCTGCGTCGGGGTTGAGTATAACAAGAAACTAGTTGATTATGGCAAGGCAAAATTTCCTGACCTGGAAATTATTCAGGGTAATATAGACTCACTTGACTTTCCTGATGATTCTTTTGATGTTGCTGTAGCAACGGCTGTAATCGAACATGTTCCAGACCCTGAGAAAGTTATAGAAGAAACATGCCGTATCCTCAGACCTGAAGGTATTTTGGTACTGACGACCCCCCATCCCCTCTGGGAATCTGTAGCCGGTAAATTAGGGCTTTTAAACAGAGATGACCACCATAGGTCTTTTGACCTTTATGAGTTAGAAAAGATGCTGGAAGAATCAGGTTTTAAGACCATTGAGGTTAAGAGGTTTATGCTATCTCCCATAGGTCTCCCTTTTGAACTGAAAGTTGAAAGGTTAGTAAATACTTTAAAAATGGAATTCTTTTTTGCAAATCAATTGATTGTGGCAATGAAGGCTGGAGATCTAAAATATGTATAAAAAAACCATTGCGCCATTCATCATTATAGTAGTTGGTTTTCTAATATATTCCAACACCCTCACCTCCCCCTTCATATTTGACGACCTGTCAAATATTGTAAGAAATTTAAGGATTAAGGACCTATCCAACTTTCTGGATATCTCTGGCACTAGGTATATAGGCCATCTATCCTTTGCCTTGAACTATTATCTTGGTGAACTTAATCCCTCTGGCTATCATCTCGTAAATATCCTTATCCATATAATAAACGGTATCCTGGTTTATCTCTTAGTAGGCTTGACATTTAAGACCCCAGTGATGGTGGATAAACAATCTGTCTGTAAAATTCCGTGGTTTTCTGCCTCTTATTGGATAGCATTAACTTCAGCTATCATCTTCATAACCCATCCCATACAGACACAGACTGTTGTCTATATTACCCAGCGCCTTGCATCCCTTGCAACCCTTTTTTATCTTCTTGCCCTCGCTTTATATATAAAAGCAAGGCTCTTGTGGATTAATAGTGAGACTGAGGTTAAGGTTGAGAATAGGGTAAATTATATACGCTCAATCTTAACCTTTTACATTCTTTCTCTTCTCTCTGCTATCCTTGCCATGAAGACGAAGGAGATGACCTTTACCCTCCCTTTCATAATAATCCTCTATGATTTTACCTTTCTAACAACGAGTAAACAGCAAAGAGTAACCGGCAACAAAAGAAGATTCCTCTATTTTCTCCCTTTTCTCCTTACTTTACCTATTATTCCATTTTCTAAGGCAGATGCAGTGCCGGCGACAACAATAACCTGGTTAGAATATCTATTTACACAATTCAGAGTAATTCTAACATATATCAGGCTCCTCTTCCTGCCTATAAACCAGAGCCTGGTATACGATTACCCTGTATATCATTCCTTCTTCGAACCACAGGTCTATTTATCTTTTTTATTACTTTTGATTATTTTTACTTTAGCTATTTATATTTATTTGCGGTCCTGGAAAACAGGAAATATTTGCGGGCTTTTAGTGGCCTTTGGCGTTATCTGGTTCTTTGTAACCATATCAATAGAATC
>JAUXIU010000097.1 GCA_030620895.1 Deltaproteobacteria bacterium | reverse complement strand
CAAAACTACCTGAAAGAGTCTCGTGTAAAGAGGGTCATCATAGGCACGGCCGCATATAACGACCCTGCCCTTATAGAAAGACTCTGCAAGGAATTCCCGGGCAGAATAGCTGTAGGGATTGATGCCAGAGATGGCATGGTAGCCATAAAGGGCTGGGTCGAGGTGACTGAACAAAAGGCCGTAGACCTTGCAAGGCGTCTGGAGGGTACAGGGGTATCCTGCATAATATATACGGACATAGCAAGGGACGGCATGCTTGTAGGTCCTAATGTTAAGGCGATAAAGGAGATGGCCTATACCGTTGATATCCCTGTGATCGCATCGGGTGGTATGTCAACTTTAAGGGATATCGAATCCCTTCGAGGGATAGGTGCTGGTGGTGTAATTATCGGAAAGGCCCTCTATACAGGAGACATAGACCTCTCTGAGGCTATAGAGGCCGCAAGCAGGCTTTAATATGCTTACAAAACGCATCATACCCTGTCTTGATGTCAAAGGCGGTCGGGTCGTCAAGGGTGTAAGCTTCGTAGAACTCAGGGATGCCGGAGATCCTGTAGAGTGCGCGACGACATATGAAGATCAAGGTGCAGATGAACTGGTCTATCTTGATATCACGGCCTCACATGAAGAGAGGGGTATAATTATCGATGTGGTAGAGAGAACCGCCGCCGAGGTCTCGATGCCCCTGACTGTGGGTGGCGGTATAAGGTCCCTCGAGGATATAAGGGATCTATTGAAGGCAGGGGCCGATAAGGTCTCCATCAATACATCCGCCGTGGAGGATCCCGAATTTGTAAAGAAGGCCTCCGAGAGGTTCGGTACACAGTGCATAGTAGTGGCTATAGACGCAAAAAGGGTTCGTACAGCTCCACTATCATGGGAGGTATATACCCACGGTGGCAGAAGGCCAAGGGGGCTGGATGTAATTGAATGGGCAAGAAGGGTAAAAGAACTCGGTGCAGGAGAGATACTCCTCACAAGCATGGATATGGACGGAAGGAAGGAAGGCTATGACCTTGAATTAACGAGGTCAATCACTGATGCGATTTCAATACCTGTAATCGCCTCTGGTGGTGCCGGAAAACTTGAGCACCTCTACGATGGTTTTACAGAAGGGAGGGCCGATGCTGTCCTTGCGGCCTCGATCTTCCATTTTGGTGAGTTCACCATCCAGGAGGCAAAAGAATTTCTTAAAAAGCAAGGTGTTCATGTAAGACCATTTTAACTTGACGGAAATAAATAAATGCTGTAGCTTTCCTCATTATGCAATCGCAAGGTCCTGGTATCTCTGAAATAAAGTTCAATAAGGGTGGTCTCGTTCCTGCCATTGCACAGGACTGGGAAACCGGTGATGTCCTCATGCTTGCGTATATGAACAAGGAGGCCATTGAAAAAACCCTATCCACAGGAAGGGCTCACTACTTCAGCCGCTCAAGGGATAGGCTCTGGCTCAAGGGAGAGACTTCAGGGCACTTCCAGAAGGTCAGATCTATCTACTACGACTGCGATGGTGATACGATACTACTGAAGGTGGAGCAGAAAGGCGTAGCCTGTCACACAGGTGAGCGGACATGTTTTTTCAGGAGATTGGATAAGTCCTCAACTGGAATTGAAGGAGGGCCTTCAATAATAAGTGCACTCTATCGGGTTGTCCTGGAGAGAAAGGATGCCTCTCCCGACCTCTCCTATGTTGCTTCTCTCTATGCAGATGGCCTTGACAAGATACTCGAGAAGATAAGGGAGGAATCAGAGGAATTCATCGGGGCATCGAGAGGGGGTAGTGATAAGGAGATAATACATGAACTCGCAGATCTCCTCTTTCACAGCCTTGTCTTGTTGGGAAATAAAGAGATACCACTGGAGAAACTCTTCCTGGAACTAAGGGAGCGGTTTGGAACCTCCGGCATAGAGGAGAAGAGATCCAGAAAAGAGAAGGAGAAGGTAGAGATAAAAGATGAGTGATTGTATATTCTGCAAGATTGCATCCAGGGAGATGCCATCTACCATAGTTGACGAGTCAGAGAAACTTATCACCATAAAGGATATAAACCCTCAGGCACCTACACATCTATTGATAATACCGAAAGAGCACTTTCCAACCATCCTTGAATGCACCGATAAAACCCTCCTGGGCGATATGCTTACCACGGCCAATAGACTGGCAGAAGAGCAGGGCTTTGCTCAAAAGGGTTTCAGGACGGTTATCAACACAAATGAAGAGGGTGGGCAGATTGTTCGCCATCTTCATATGCCTCTCCTAGCCGGCAGGCCGCTTTCTGGCAAGATGGGGTGACATCTTTCTCTGCCTCAGGCACTCAAAGAGGGCCACACCCCCTGCAACTGATGCATTCAAAGACGTTATTCTACCAGCCATAGGTATGGAGACACAGATATCACACCTCTCCTTTACAAGTCTCCTTATGCCCTTCCCCTCGCTGCCGATTACAATAGCAATGTCCCTGTCAAGATCAACGCAGTAAATATTCTCAGTGCTGTCTGCCTCAACACCTACCACCCATATGTTGTCTTCCTTCAGCCTTTCGATGGTACTAGCTATGTTGGTTACCCTTGAAATAGGTGTTAGTTCGGTTGCCCCGGCAGATGTCTTAACAACAGTCGGTGTTATAGCGGTTGCCCTCTTCGTTGGGATGATAACACCATTGACCCCGGCCGCATTAGCGCTTCTTATAAGAGAGCCCAGATTCTGCGGGTCCTGGATGCCGTCTAAAAGAAGGATGAACACCTTTTCCTGTGAACGTCTACCGGCAGCTATTATATCTTCCAGGTCAGAGTATCCAAACTCAGCCATAAAGGCCGCTATCCCCTGGTGTTTGTGCGTCCCTGCAACCCTTTCCAGACCTCTACGTGAAAGCCTCTCGATTCTTATATCGTTTGACCTTGCAGTCTTTATTATTTCTTCGATGTTTCTATCAACCCTTCCCTCAGCAAGAATTACCCTCTCTATATCCCCTGGATTTGCTTTGAGCGCCTCCCTGACAGGGTTAATACCGTAGATAATACGGCTCACACCATCCTCTCTATCTCGGCTATTATAGACTCCACAGACCCGACCGGGTCTTGCGAATCTCTTATGGGTCTACCTACAACGATATAATCGCTTCCTTCCTTTATCGCCTCGGCAGGCGTCATCGTACGTCTCTGGTCATCGGGTAAAGAGCCCGGCAATCTGATCCCCGGTGTAACTACTACAAAATCCTCTCTGGTCTCTTCCCTGATAGATCTCGCCTCTCCAGGTGAAGCAACAACCCCATCAATACCCGCCTTCTCTGCAAGTATCGAGAGACTTGATACCCTCTCCTTCACAGGTCCGCGAATTCCCACCTCTGCCAGATCCTCATCTTCCATGCTTGTTAAGATGGTAACAGCGAGGATCAATGGTCGTTCTATCCCTTCCGCCTCACATCCCTTATGCACTACCTTCACTACAGTTTCCATCATCCTGAATCCACCGATGCTGTGGAGGTTAAACATCTTTACCCCCAGTCTTGAGGCGCTCATAGCGGCCATAGCAGCGGTATTCGGGATATCATGGAACTTCAGGTCAAGGAAGACCTCTCCGCCCTCATCATGTACAGCCCTCACAGAATCCGGACCACAGGCAGTATAAAGCTCCTTGCCTATCTTGAACACTCCAATAGTGTCCTTTAGTACTAACACCCACCTCTTCACGTCCTTGAGAGTAGGAACATCCAGTGCAAAAATAAGCCTCTCCCTCGTAGCTAATGGTTCTTTCATATCATTACCTCTTATGGCGTTCTTCTAGTTCCATCAATTCTCTGGCAATAACCTCGGCCTCCTTTTCATCACCTTTCCTGTAATAGAGATCAATAAGATGGTTATATAACTGTATAATGCCATTAATATCATCAGACGGAATACCTTTAATCGCCTCCTGGAGATTCTCTTCGGCTTTATCGTATTCACCTTTATTTATGTGTACAACGGCAATGGTGTCAAGATATATATATCTCCTCGCCTGGTCTAGTTCTAACGCCTTCGCGGCATACCGCTCTGCATTTATAAGATCACCCTCTTCAATGTAGACCCAACTCAGGTTGTTATAGATTGCAGCATTGGACGGTGATATCTCCAAACCCTTTTTAAAGATCGATTCGGCTTTTCCATATATCCCCCCCTTTAGATAGAGGTTTCCAAGACCGAGATATGTGTCTACATTATTCGGCTCAAGTTCAATGGCGGTTTTATATTCCCTTTCCGCAAGATCGAACTCACCCTTTTTATCATAAATGGCTGCAAGTCGTCTATGTTCTGTTGCACTCAACGGGTCTTTTGTTATTACCACACCAAGAGGCTTACATCCAGTAAGGAGCATTAATATTACCAATGATAGTGCTATATAGTATGCCATGGATAATCTGGTATTTTTTCTGATTTCCAAGTGAAGATGCCCCGCCCACAGGGCGTGGCATCTTGACAGCAAGGAAGTTTCCATTACCTTAGCACGCCTTGACCCCGCCTTGTAGGCGGGGCTTACGGCGTGCATCCTGTTAATTGTCATTTTTAAATCTTCAATCTTCAATTTCTAATCCTCACTATCACCCTTAGGCCCTATCAGTATTGTTGCAAAACCTGTCTTCCCCCAGAGCCTTTCAAGCTCTTCATACGAAAAGAGCCTTTCCTTCTCTCTCCCGGAATGGGCTATAAACACGGACATCCTATCATTGTACCCCACCACCACGATATAGTGCCCCTT
>JAUXIU010000038.1 GCA_030620895.1 Deltaproteobacteria bacterium | reverse complement strand
CCATCTCTATTGTCTTACATAAAATGCACCTTCCAGTATCATCAAAGAAGTGTACAAATGCCTCCATCCTGTAACGTACCTGTATAGGTGTTACAGGCGAGCCAATTAGCTGTGAATGTGGATGTTCCAGGGACGTCCCGGCCCCTGGACCATGGTTTTTGAATATTATCACGTGACCGACATTTGGGTTGCTATGTGCGTCTATAAATCTATTCTTATATGTCTTTATAATATCATTTATATCACCTTTAGGCATAGTGGGGATTGCTGAATTGTGGCAAGGTGACTCTATGATGACCTCATGTATGCCGACACCTGTTACAAGCCTTTTCACACCGTTAGAGTGTCTTTTCCTTGTGCCAGAGATTGAGAGGGCTGAAAACTTATTTGGTGTAACCCTTATCTTCCACTCCTTCTTGCCTGATATCCTGTAGGTCTCTGGAGGCGTCATTGACTCATTCCCGGGGCAGAAGGGGCAATCAGGGAGATAGGGTTGTAGACTTTTCTTGGGACTTGTCTTTATAAAATCCTCTGGCCTCTTTGCACGCTCCTTGGCGATAATGACCCACTCCCTTGTAATGAGGTTTAACCTTAACTCAGACATGGCCAAAAGATAACATAGAATATTGGGTTAGGCAATAAACTTAAATGTCTGTTTACCGTTCTATACACAACGTCATAAATTGATGGCATACAGTTCTGTATAAAAGATTTTCTTAAGTAGAGTGAAAATAGAATCAATTTCCAGTCCTCAGCAGGATGGCTTCCCTCAGATTTTTCAAATAATCAACATGTCCCGGATCTGCTGCATCGGGTGCCCACGGGGCAAAGTCTTTATCCTCTATCGGCATATACGGGCCTTCCTTCACTTCAAAGAAGACTGTATCGGGACTTAGGGCGATGATGGTGTGCCAGGTGTTGTCAGGTATCTCTACCCCTATGCATTCTCCTTCTGGAGAGAGGATGGAAGTGTCAGTGATATTAGCATCATCAGCGAAAATAATTGCGGCACCTTTCCCTCTAATGCATAAAAAGAGCTCAAACCTGCCTGGCTGTACATGTCTGTGGGGACGGACATAGCTATCGGTCTCAAAGGCATTGAAGAACCTTTGAACATTCTCGTCCATGGATTTATGGAGATTATAGTTCATCCTCTTCCTGGAAGATCTCCTTGCGGCTTCTGTTAGACTTTCGATTAATTCTTTCTTTATGCGGATCATGTGGTTCCATGAGATTAGGCATTAGAGGGCACTGCAGACCTCATCTACGTGCCCTTTTACCTTCACTTTATACCATGCCTTGGCTATCTTTTCATCTTCATCAATTATGAAGGTTGATCTAATTATCCCCTTCGTTATCTTTCCATACATCTTCTTTTCGCCGTAGGCCCCATACAGTCCGGCAATCCTCTTATAAGGATCGCTTAAAAGGGGGAAGTTGAGGCCATGCTTCTCATGGAACCTTTTGTGAGAGTTTAAATTATCAGGACTGACCCCCAGAATTACAACCCCATTTCTGTGGAGTTTAGCCATATTGTCCCTGAAATCACATGACTCCTGTGTGCATCCAGGGGTATTATCCTTCGGATAGAAGTAGAGGACAACCTTCTTTCCCCTGAAATCCTTAATTCGGTATTTCCCTTCTTTTCCATTCTCGTCTACACCCTCCAGGCAAAAATCTGGCGCCTTATCACCTTTCTTAAGCATGCTATTACCTCCATGTTTTATGCCCTATTTTACATATTTTTTTTAACCTTTCAAGCAGCATCTGGCACCTTGATAAAATGGGGACTCCTTTGGCAAGAGTATAAGAAGTCTGCAAAAATACCGTTGATTGCTATAAACACTTAGGTTAATATTAGGCCGAAGCAATAAGGAGGTTAATTATATGCCAAGCGATGTTGCAGCCATGCTGATGGAAGATAGGGCGCTGGAGCTTATCTTAAAAGATAGGACATTTAGGGAACTCACCCCAAGGGAGAAGCTTATTGTGGCATACTACCATCTTGAGGGTCTGAGGCAATTAAATGGCGGTTATCTTGCCTCCCCACATAAAGGTGAAAAAAGTGGAGACAGGTATAATGTATTCTGGCTCAGGGATATTATGTATGCGACATATGCCAATGAGTATATCGGGGCGTATGATAAAATGATAGAGAGTTATCGCCTTATATTGAGGATATTCCTCAAATACAAAAACAAGATATGTGCAGGTGCAAGGAAGAGGCACTATCTCGGGAGTTGTGCCAGCGAGGTAATACACGCCAGGATACATCCAGTCACGTTAGAGGAGATAACAGATGATTGGGGCCATCATCAGCTGGATATCTTCGGCCTATTTCTCTATAAGACTGGAGACCTTATAAAGAAGGGGCATAACCCCATAACGACCGACCAGACAGAGACACTCCTCTTCTTGAGAGACATAGTGCTCTATCTAACGACGGTAAGATGGCACTCTGATCCCGATTTCGGGGTATGGGAGGAGGGTCCCGAGAGGCATTCATCCAGTATAGGTGCTGTCCTTGCTGGGCTTACCATGTGGCACGATGATGGCTACTACGATAGTAAATACAAGAACAAGGTGGAGATACACCACATTGTTCCTATCCCTGAGGAGTTTATAGAAACAGGCCGTGCTGCCCTTAAAGAGATCCTTCCTAGAGAATCAGAGTCAAGGGCTTATGACTTTGTGCAACTCAGCCTTATCTGGCCGTATAATATCATTAAAAGGGAAGATGCGATGAGGATCGTGAAGAATATAGAAGACAACCTCGTAAGGGAAAAAGGTGTCATACGATATCCAGGTGACTTGTACTATAGCTCTAACCAGGAGCATCCCTTTGGTAACGAAGCTCAATGGCCGCTGGGTTTTGCATGGTTGAGCATTGCATTTTCCAAGCTCGCAATAAGGCAGATGAGAACAGGTGACATCTCCGATATACCGAAGGATCTGATCGAGAAATCAGAGATGTATCTCGATAGGCTCGAATCTGTAATGACTGATGATGGCAGGGTCCCGGAACTATATATAGCTGGAGGACGTAATTCCAACATACCCCTTGCATGGGCCCAGAGTCTCTATGTAGTCGCAAGACAATCTCTAAACTGGTTGTACGAGAAGTTAGAGATGTGAGTGGTTCATTAAAAAGAATGAAGAAAGGCGCCCTAAAAGCAACCGTTTTAGGTATAGTATGCAATTCCTTCCTCTTTGCAATTAAACTCTTCGCAGGGATAACCTCAGGCAGCATTGCCCTCCTCTCAGATGCATTCAACTCACTAACCGATATGGTGACCTCCATTGCCATCTTTATATGCGTCAGGATTTCTGATAAAGAGGCGGATGAAGGACATCCTTTTGGCCACAAGAGGGCCGAACCGATAGCCGGACTGTTGGTTGCCATACTGGCAGGTATCCTTGGCTTTGAAATAATAAAGGCATCTATAGAGAGGCTTATTGCTGGTAAGACCATATCCGTTGGGCCCATACCGCTCCTTGTGCCGGTTGTTACAATGGTCTTGAAATGGTTGATGGCACGGTACTTTAAAAGGGTTGGGGAGGAACTAAAGAGCCCTGCCATAAAAGCAAGTGCAGTCGATTCTACTAACGATGTCTATTTTTCTGCTGCGGCACTCGTCGGTATAGCGGGTGCGGGGATCGGCTATCATTTTCTAGACCCACTTGCAGGCCTCCTGATAAGTGTATGGATCATATATTCCGGTTACAAAATCGGCATTGAAAATATCAACTATCTAATGGGCAGGTCCCCTGAACCAGAGCTTATGCTGGATATTAAAAACGCTGCACTCTCTGTGGCCGGAGTGAAGGCATTGAATAAGGTAAGGGCGCACTATGTTGGAAATTTTATCCATGTAGAGGTTCATGTAGAGGTAGACAAAACACTCTCTACATTTGATTCTCACGCCATAGGTAAGGGGGTTGAAAAGTCAATAGAGAGACTTGAGGCCATAGAAAAGTCCTTCATACATGTAGACCCGGTTTGATTGAAGAATGAAGAATGAAAAACCGTTGTTCGTGATTCGTGGTTAGTGATTCGATTCACGATTCACGATAAACGATACACGAACCACGCAATATGCAATACATGAACAACCTGGCAAAAGAGAAAAGTCCGTACCTGTTACAGCATGCAGATAACCCTGTAGAATGGTATCCATGGTGCGATGATGCCTTCAACAGGGCGAAGAAGGAGGATAAGCCTATCTTTTTAAGCATAGGTTATTCATCCTGCCACTGGTGCCATGTGATGGAGAGAGAATCCTTTGAGGATAATGAAACCGCAGTACTGATGAATAAATATTTTATAAATATAAAGGTAGACAGGGAGGAGCGGCCGGATATAGATGCGCTGTATATGAGTGCCGTCCAGACAATGACAGGTCAAGGAGGGTGGCCCCTGAATGTATTTTTAGACCCGGAAGGGGTACCTTTTTATGGTGGGACATACTTTCCCACTGAAGATGATTACGGTTTACCATCGTTCAATACAATACTCCATAAAGTGGCGCACGCTTATAGTGAGAATAAGAACCATATTAACGAGGCCACATCTAGTATAAAGGGATATCTGTCCCACTTTCAGAAGATGGGGAAAGTAAATGATATATCCTCGGTACCGGATGAGTCATTTAACCATATAATGCAATTTTTTGATAACGTTAATGGCGGTTTTGGCAGTGGTGGTGCAAAGTTCCCATATACAATGATTCTTGAGTTCCTGTTGATGTATTATAGAAGGACTGGCAAAAAAGAGGCCCTGACGATCGTTGAAAAGACATTGATAAATATGGCAATGGGAGGTATCTATGACCAGATTGGTGGGGGATTCCATCGCTACTCTGTCGATGAAAAGTGGAAGGTTCCACACTTTGAGAAGATGCTTTATGACAACGCACTTCTTATAAGGATATATACACACGTATATCAATTGACAGGTGAGCCACTATTCAGAAATGTCGCCTGTGAGACAGCAGATTATATTTTAAGAGAGATGACATCTCTGGATGGAGGTTTTTATTCGGCCCAGGATGCAGACAGCGCGGGTATTGAAGGGAAGTTCTACCTCTGGGAACCAGAGGAGGTCATAAGACTGCTCGGGCGCGAAGATGGAGGAATCTTTAACAGGTATTTCTCTATAGAAAGACCTATAAGACTGGAACACGGGAACTTGCCATCCATAGATATGGAGAGATCCAAATTTGTTGAGAAGGAGGGTATACCCCTGGAGAGGCTCGATACTTTAATAGAGAAAGGCAGAAGGTTGCTCTACGGTATAAGGGAGAAAAGAGCAAAGCCAGAAAGAGATGACAAGATTATAACGGCCTGGAACGGCCTGATGCTCTCTGCCCTTTCGGATGCAGCAGGGGCCTTTAAGAGGGAAGACTATCTCGATGCAGCAGTAAAGGCAGCCGATTTTTTAACAAATACTCTAAAGGACAGGAGAGGAAGACTCTTGAGATACTATAAGGATGGCATGTCAACCATCTCAGGATACCTTGAAGACTATGCAATTATGGCAAGGGGTCTCCTGTCGATATTTGAGAGCACATTGGAAGACAGGTGGTTGGAAGAGTCATACAGACTCTCAGAGAGTATGATAGATATATTCTACGATGCAGATTCGGGGTCATTCTATGATAGAGGTAGAGACCAGGAACAACTTATAGTAAAGTACAGAGGATCGGTTGACAATGATATTCCATCGGGAAGCTCCGCGGCGGCAGATCTGCTTATAAGGTTATACTATATAACCGCTGAGGAGAGGTTCAGGGAGCGGGCTATTGGGATTATAAGCTCTACAGGTTCTATCAGAGAGCAGCCGCTGTCATTTGGCCACCTGCTATGCGCCATAGAGGTACACTTATCGGGGCCTTTCGAAGTCTCTGTAATCGAGGATAAAGAGACAGAGTTTATAAAAGAGGCACTCGACTTGATTAGAGACTACTACATGCCCAACCGTATCATAGCAAGATCGGACAATAAAAGGGCCCGGTTTCTTCAAGGAAAGAAGTCCATGGAGAGGAATGCGGCCATCTACATATGTTGCAATAATGTCTGTTATCCCTCTGTTGCAGATATTGAAGGTCTGAAGGGTATACTCTCAAGTCTTTTGCAATAAGTTGTTTTATACAGAACGTCATAAATAAAAGTGTTTTGAGGTTATAGGTCCACTTTTGACAACCTCTGCGGGTACTGGACTAAAGTTTTCGGTTACGTTCGTACATAATCTGAGTTAATATTGTAATGGATATATATACAAGAGTCTTCTTCACTGCTGGCCTCGTGTGGGCCATCATCGCCTTGCTGTTATTACTAATTGCGTGGTGGTGTGCCTATACAAAGAGGTCTCTTCTCCTTCATAGGAGGTTAATGATTATATTAACAATAGCCGCGTGGCTATTTATCCTCGGTTATCTCTTGCGATATATCCTGCCTGATGTAAAACCCCTAAAGATATCGTCACACCTCATTCCCTGGTTTGCCTTCCATGCCACGATAGCCTGCATCCCGCTTTTTGGTGCACCATTGCTTATATGGGCAAGAATCAGACCCAACGATTCGAGTAGTTTAAATCTGCACCTCAACAAATACCACAAGAGATATGGCCGAATACTCATACCACTATGGGCATTTACCCATGCAGCCGGTGTGCTGAATTTTTTTCTTATATACTAAAACGAATAAAGACGCTGTTTAGGAAAAAATGATTTAATAAAACACAAAAAAATCATTGACATAAATAAATTTATATACTATAAGAATTTTATAAACCTGTTATAAATTATTATAATTTATAGCTTAAGAATATGGAGGAAGTTGATAGTATCGCATAATATAGACCTCTTCCAATGACGAATCGAACGCCGCGTGGATGATTCCCGTGGCGTTTTTTTTATAGGCTCGTCTTTTATTCAGGCCATCTTTACCCATGACGGCTACGAAAGGAGGTGATAATATGGCTGTAAGGAAGGCGGCAGCAAGAAAGACAACGAAAAAGAAGAGCACGGCAAAGAAAAGAACCACAAGAAAGAAAGGTTCTCGTTAGGTTATAAATTCGGCCCCTATCCTTTATTGTATTTATAGATGGGGGCCGGCCTTTTCGATTCAGACCAAAAAAACCTGCTGGATTAAGGGGTATAGTGACCCATGAGAGTTATTTGCAAACTCGTATTTTCCTTATTTATAATATCTTTCCTTATAGGCTGCACAACAGCCCCTAAGCATATATCAAAAGACGGCAAGAAACCCGTGACGCAGAGACCGTATAAGGTGAAAGGTAAATGGTATACGCCGTTGTCATCGTCAAAGGGATATGTCAAAAGGGGAATTGCCTCATGGTATGGAAGGGATTTTCATGGCAGAAAGACGTCCAATGGGGAGGTATACAATATGTATTCCATGACGGCTGCCCATAAGACCCTGCCATTGGACACATATGTTAAGGTTACAAGACTCGATAATAATAAGAGTGTAACAGTTCGCATAAACGACCGCGGCCCTTTTGTTAGAGGGCGGATTATCGATCTTTCATATAAGGCGGCAAATAAGCTCGATATGGCCGATGAAGGTACCTCCAAAGTAGTAATAGAGACACTCGGTAAAAAGGTAGGGGACACTTATGTCGTCAGGGATTACAATATAGGTAGCTTTACCATACAGGTAGGTGCATTTAAGGTGAAGAGTAATGCCTTAAGATTGAAGGAGAGGCTCAACAGGACTCATGGCAGCTCTACCATCCATAAATACAATACATATTCTGAGACATTTTACAGGGTCAGAGTGGGGAACTATTCTGAGCTCGTGGAGGCAGAAAGGGCCAGGAATTCATTTGAGAAGATGGGTTTTAAATCACCGTTTGTAGTTGCGGAAAAATAGTTTTGAGAGATTTAAAAAGAAAATCACAGATAATCTCTTGAAAGGGGGCTAACCCCTCTCTTCCACTGGAATATACCGTTGGTCTCTGAGACCTGTATACTTCTGGGTAGGACGGAATATCCTGTTTGTCTTGAGTTGCTCCAGCCAGTGTGCCAGCCAGCCTGCAATTCTGCCCATGGCAAATATGGATGTATAGAGTTCTGTGGGTATGCCTATCCCGTGAAATAGGATTCCAGAATAAAAATCGACATTGGGGTATAGCCTCTTTTTCCCGAGCTTTTCGTGGACGATCTTTTCGACCTCTTCCCCTATCTCAAGCAATTTCATATTCGATGTCCCCTCTTTGAATATCCCGTGTGCGTATTTCTGGAGGATAATGGCGCGCGGGTCCTTGGTTT
>JAUXIU010000124.1 GCA_030620895.1 Deltaproteobacteria bacterium | reverse complement strand
GATGATATAAGAGGGGATATAAAGTCGATATTCGGCATGGGATATTTTGACGATGTAAGGGCTGAATTAATAGATGCTGCGGCAGGCAAGAAACTTACCTTTGTAGTAAGTGAGAGGCCATTTATAAAGAAGGTTGAAATAGTCGGTAACGATAAACTGACAAAGGAAAAGATAGAGGGGATCGTAACTGTTAAAGAGAATACTATTTTGGACAGGGTTCTTTTGAAGGAGAACGTAGAGAAGATAAAGGCATTGTATGAAAGTGAAGGTTATTATCTTGCTGAGGCAAGGCATAAGGTGAAGGTAGAAGAACTTGGAGTGGCTGTTACATTTGAAATAGAGGAAGGAAAGCAGGTTAGGGTAAGGAGAATAGCAATAATAGGTAATGACAGCTTTTCTGATAAGGATGTAAAGAAGGTCATGGGGACAAAAGAACTTGGAATCTTTTCGTTCCTGACGGGATCAGGGAAATTTAATGAGTTTATATTCCTGAATGACCTCGATTCTATCATGGCCCTCTATTACGATAATGGCTATATTAACGCAGAGATAACAGACCACAGGGCCCTTCTTAGCGAAGACAAGAGATGGTTCTATATAACTGTAGCTTTAAAAGAAGGCGAGCAGTATTTGATAGGTAATGTAGATATAAAGGGTGACATACTGACAACCAAAGAAGAGCTTATGCAAAATCTAAAACTATCAACTGATGATATCTTCAGCAGAAAGAAGCTCTTTGTGGATATCGGTCGTTTAAGGGATATATACGGGGACAAGGGATATGCCAAAGCCGATATTTCCCCCCTTACAACCCTGGATGACGAGAAGAAGAAGACAGTTGATATAACATTGGATATTAAGAAGGGTCCCCTTTTTTATATAGAGCGTATAGATATTGACGGTAATACAAGGACAAGGGATAAGGTTATTAGGAGAGAAATTGAGGTTGAAGAAGGGATGCTTTACTCTTCAACAGGTATCAAGAGGAGCAGGAATAACCTGAGGAGACTGGGTTATTTCGATGATGTAGTCATAACCCAGAGTGAAGGCAGTTCCGAGGACAAGATGTCCCTGAACGTAAGGGTGAAAGAGAGACCCACAGGTCAAATATCTGCAGGATTCGGATACAGTTCTGTAGATAAGCTTATCGGCACAGCCTCTATATCACAGAATAATCTGGCAGGCACCGGCATAAAGCTCGATCTCTCAGGCACATTCAGTGCTACCAGCGAGAGATACCAGATAGGTCTTACACAACCATGGCTTATGGACAAACCCATATCGGCTGGCTTTGATATCTTCAAGAGCGGGAGAGAATATCCTGACTTCACCAGGAACTCAACAGGTTTTGATCTTCGTCTTGGATTTCCTGTGTACTGGTGGAGGGATACACGAGCCTTTATATCGTATAAAGATGAAGATGTTGACGTAACCGACGTTTCAGATACCGCATCATCTAGCATAAAGGACCAGGAGGGCGAGAGCAAAACACGCAGTTTGAGCGGTCTTATAAGGAGGGATACCAGGGATGATGCATTCTTCCCCACGGAAGGCTCGATTGTATCTCTATCTGTTGAGTATGCAGGTGGACCGCTTGGTGGTGACAATAATTTCGTTAAGTATGTAACAAACGCCATAAAATTCTTTCCCTTGCCGTTTAATACTACAATCTCACTGAGGGGGGAGCTGGGGTATATATACGATTTTTATAATACCCCAATCCCAATATATGAGAGGTTCTTCCTTGGTGGTATAAATTCAATCAGGGGGTTCAGGTCAAGGGAGGTAGGCCCCAAGGACCCCATAACGGGCGAGATAATTGGTGGTACTAAAGAGGTGATATTCAATGTTGAGTTCATTTTTCCCCTTGTCTCTGAACAGCGTATAAAGGGACTGCTATTTTTCGATGTCGGTAATGCCTATGATGACAAGATAGATCTAGGTGATTTGAGGAAGTCAGCCGGCCTTGGCGTAAGGTGGTTTTCACCGATTGGACCACTAAGGCTGGAGTGGGGTTTTAACCTGAACAGGCGTGGAGATGAAAAGGGCAGTCAGTTTGAGTTTAGCATAGGGACACCGTTTTGAGAATAAAGAATTATGAATAAAAAACCGTCGTTCGTGATTCGTGATTCGTGAATCGTATGAAGAATGAAGAATGAAGAATGAAAAAACCGTGGTTCGTGGATCGTGAATCGAAACCCGTAACTCGCAACCCGTAACTCGCAACCCGAATCACGATTAACGATCCACGATTAACGAATGACGAATTATTCTGGCGAAAGGAGAAGAAGTTTGGTGAAAAATAAAAGGGGCTATAAGTTACTACTTCCAATATTATTGGTCTTTACCTTCCTGTTTTACTCTAATGCCATTGATGCCGCTGAGCCAGATGTAAAGATGGGATATGTGGACCTTCAGAGGGCACTGAACGAATGTCTGGCAGGTAAGCAGGCGATGATGGACCTGAAGGTGGATGCAAAAAGGCAGGAAGAGGAGCTGAACTTGAAGCAGGAAGAGCTTAAGAAATTAAAAGAGGAGATAGACAAGAAAAGAAGTGTATGGAATGAGGATGTAAGAGATAAAAAAGAGAGGGAATTCCAGGCTAAGGCAGAGGGGTTTCAGGGTTTCTTTTATAAATCTAATGAGGAACTGCAGCAGAGGAAGAAGGAGAGAGAGGCCGATATAATACAGGGGCTGATGAGTGTTATGAAGGAGATTGCAAAGGAGAAGGGTTATACATATGTGTTTGAGATATCGGCAGGCGGTCTGTTGGTCGCGCCCGATGAAGTTGACTTCACTGAAGAGGTTATAGAGGCGTACGATAATAAATTCAAGGTAGAGAAGAAATAGGATGGGAGAGGTGAGAAGACTTAAGGAACTGGCCGCTCTGGTTGGCGGAGATCTGTCAGGTGATGGGGAGATAGAGATCAGGGCTGTTACACCGATTGATGAAGCAGGCCATGGAGATATAACATTTATAACCAACCCAAAATACAGGCGCTTGCTACCAAAGACAAGGGCATCGGCCGTTATAGTCTCAAAGCAAGAGGAGGTTCCATCTACCATCAGCATAATTCGTGTTGAAGACCCTTACCTTGCATTTGCAAAGGTCCTTGGTGTATTCAAGCCTGTTACTACACACTATAAAGGCATACATCCAAAGGCGGAGGTACATAAGAGCACAGTTGTAGGTGAGAGCCCTTCCATATATCCTTATGTTGTTATAGATAATGGTGCTAGGATCGGTAACAGGGTAGTTCTGTACCCAGGGGTATATATTGGATGCAACGCTGTTGTGGAAGATGACACGGTGCTTTATCCTAATGTAACTGTAAGAGAGGGTTGCAGAATCGGAAGGCATGTGATAGTGCATGCCAACTCTGTAATAGGCAGCGATGGTTTTGGATATGCCAGAGAGGGAGATGTCCATTTTAAGGTCCCTCAGGCTGGTATCGTTATAATAGAAGATGATGTTGAAATAGGGGCGTGTGTTACTATAGACAGGGCGACCCTTGGAAGGACCATAATCCGCAGGGGCACAAAGATCGATAATATCGTTCAGATAGCCCACAACGTCGATATCGGGGAGGATTCGATTATCGTTGCACAGGTTGGTATATCGGGAAGTACCAAGATAGGTAATAGGGTTACCCTTGCTGGACAGGTTGGAGTTGTGGGCCACATCGAGATAAGTGATGATGTTACGGTTGGTGCACAGTCAGGTGTTATAGGTAACCTGTCATCAAAAACGGTATTTACGGGTTACCCTGCCATACCACATTCCAAATGGTTGCGTGCTCAGGGTGTTTTTGTAAAGCTCCCAGAGATAAGAAAGAAGTTGATGGAACTGGAGAAGAGAATAGAGGAGATAGAGAATGCAGTATCAGAAGAGAGAAAGGGTTAAGTATGGAATGTTTCTCTTATGAAAAAGGAGATTTTACAAGGAGGGTTCTATGATAGATATCAATGAGATAATGACCATATTGCCGCACAGGTATCCTTTTCTACTGGTAGACAAGATCGTGGAGTTTGAGGCAGGAAAGAGGGCTAAGGGTATAAAGAATGTTACAATTAACGAACCTTTT
>JAUXIU010000139.1 GCA_030620895.1 Deltaproteobacteria bacterium | reverse complement strand
CACAAAGGGTCGTTCATGCCCAACAGGGCGCAATACCTCGTTATAAGCCCATCTTCCCTGCGATACGTGTATTCTAAGGGTTCGGAGGCTATTATCACAGGATCTTCAAACGGTTCCACCATACGGCGAATCCAGTCTCTGGTCGGCAACACATTATCCGAGTCTATAAACGCCAGTATTTCACCCTTAGCGTTCCTATAGCCCACGGCCTTTCCCGCTTCTCCTGTTTTAAGCGGGTTCGGGAATATATTGTTTGTGTACTCTTCTACGGCTTCCTTCGTTCCATCATTCGAACCTGCATCGGCAACTATTATCTCTATCTGCTCTCTAGGGTAGTCCTGCGCAGCTATTGACTCTAGACATTTACCTATCACATTGAATGAGTTGAAGGTTGGGATAATTACCGAGATCTTGGGTGTCTGGGTGCCCATGCCTGGTCCCGAATCGTCATACCCTTGCATTTAATCTCCTAAAGTCCCTGAGGTGGCCCAACAGGGCTCTCCCCGCCCGTAGGAAAAACTTTATGTCATCCACATCTCTTATAGAAAGGAGTTTCCTAACCACGAACCTTGGTGTCAGGAAAGATGTGTACAACCCCTGAGCCAAATGCATGGTTTCTTCCGGGGGTATCGGTGAAATAAGTATTGGTTCCGCCATATCGTAGCGCTCCCAGTCTGTAGAGCGGAGCCAGTTATTGGCCTTTGCCTCCTCAAACAGCGGAGAGCCAGGGTAAGGTATCGTTACCGTTGCCTGAAGCATATCAGCATACCCATCTGCCATTAATCTTCTGGCCAAATTCAGCGTCTTTTGCGCATCCTCTAAAGACTCCCACGGATAGCCAACCATGCTCGTGAGGTGGATCTGTAACCCTGCCCCTGTGGCCATCTTGCAGTGTTCTGTTATTTGTTCAACTTTTATCCCTTTATCTAGTTTATCCAACGTTTCCTGATTGGCAGATTCGAGACCAAGCTTGAGGATCCTGAAACCGGCTTTCTTCATAAGTTTGTAATCTTCGTCTTTACAAGCATTTACACGCATATTACAAGAGATATTCAGCCCCTTGTTGTAGCCACGTTCTATCATGCCTTTGCAGAAGGTTCTAAGCCAATCACCTACGGGAAACGTACCCGTGTCGTCAAATATCTCCTTGATATGATAGCGCTCAATAAGCATGCCGATCTCGTCCAGGACCTGATCCGGCCTACGAACCCTGAACTGGGGGAACAGGGTCGTCCAGGACCAGAACCGGCACTTAGCGTACCAGCAGTCCCTTCCTGCCATGGTGTATGTAGCAGGTTTACGCTTAAAAATGTGCTCACCGTATAAGTACCACTTTGTCAATTCCCTGTCTATCATCGGCAAGCTCGTCAGGTCATGCTCCAGTTGATATGGCCCGGTATTTTTGATCTTTCCATTACTCTTGTACCATATGCCGGGCTCTAGCTCGCGCCCCTTTGTGATATGATCAACCACACTTAACAATAAGAAATCGTAGTCACCACCCGTTAGAGCATAATCCACAGGAGAATTTAACATAGTTTCTTCGGGCAGTGCCGTAATGTGGTCTCCCATCAAGACAATCTTCATCTCTGGAAACTTGTCCTTAAGCTCTTTGGCTATCGCCCAGTGCATCTTTACAACCGGTGTCTTGGTTTCCATGGCAATAAGGTCTGGTCGCTCCGCTTCCAACCTTTGCATGAATATGCCATGAGAAGTCTTTTCTGCGATGCAGTCGTTCCACATTACCTCATAGCCGGCCGACTGTAAAAGAGTCGCCGCAGAGGCAGGGACCATCGGATAGATGAACGATGGATTGTGAAACCACTGAAATTGACGATTCTGCCCCAGACAGGGACTTCCCTTTTCATTCTCCAGCGGTGGATAGGATATGGATACCTTCATTTACCGACTTCTTTGACAATTAACCCTTTTAAAAAGTACAGTCCGTAAGTAACGTGGGTCAGGAATATGCCTGGTACAACTAAAATCCCTACAAAGGGGCTCTTGTTGAACCAGGCCGCAGAAAAACCCGTAATACATAGGAGTGCGGCGTAAAAGACCATAACCCCCAGATACGCATACATAACGGCATCTGAAACAAATGAAAGAAAGATACCCGCAAAAAGTCCAAGCACAAAAAGTGACGGCACGAAATAACCGAGCCTGCGGGAGGTCTCCGGAAACGTCTTTACAAAATACCCCCTGTGCAAGGCGTATCTTGCTGTCTGACGCAAATGAGGCATCAAAAGGGAACGCCTGTGATGCCAAACAAATACGTCCGGGTCATAGATTATCTTCTTGTTAAGCTTCTTTGTGATATCCAGACATATTTTTGTATCCTCACCCGGCCAGTAATCCGTGTCAAACCCCCCGACCTCCTCAAAAACATCCCTTCTGATTAGCAAATTAACCGAAGGAAGGTCATCCACTTCCTGCATTTTTCTTGGCACATAACGATACGTATAATTGCCGGAGCAAATTCGCGACGAGAATATAGCTCCTGAGACCTTTTGTAAAAGTCCGTTCGTCTCTGGAGTAACTGCCGGTCCCCCTACTGCCGCTACCTCAGGGTCTTTAAAGTGTTTAACTGCCTCCCTAAGCCAGTCCTCTCTGGGGTAAGCGTCATCATCTAGAAAGGCAAGTATATCTCCTTTTGAGTATGCAAGGGCGAGGTCTCTCTTCTCTGCCGGACCTACAGGTCCGGTAGCAACAACCTTTGTGCTACGATATACCTCCCCACTTTCCTCATCCGGCAGAACCAGTATCTCGTAGTTCTTATAATCCATTTTCAAGATATGAGACACTGCTTCCTCCACAAAATAGCTTATCTGCTTCGTCGGAATTATTATAGACACAAAAGGCTCGTAAACTTCACCAACCATCTTCAACCTTTTTACGACACACTTTTCTATGTTACCTCACCCGCTTCTGTTGCCACCCACTGTTTTCGCTCTGCAAGGAGCATTGCAAAAGTAGCCACCATCACGATGTAAGACACAACAATCATTATATAGATTATCTGGTAAAGACTTCCATGGTATATGCTTATGAGGCCCAACTGAAGACCTAATGCCAAGATTAATATATAAACAAACCTGGTCTCTGAGCGGGATAAATAAAAGTTGATAAGCACATTCACCAAGGCTAAAGGCAGCATAACAAATCCATAGAGCCTAAGCAATGGAGAAGCCACGGCAAATTTTTCTCCCAGGAGGGTGGAAAGTATGAATTCCGGCATCAGTACATATAACAAAGCCCCAAATCCTGTCAACGCCCCCGTGATAAGGAGGCCTTTAAAAAGGATACTGAAGGTATCCTTGTTCTGGGTATGTGATGCAGAGACCATAGGGAACAAGACCAAAACGACTGCCGCCGGCAAGAACAGAAGTGCCCTGCCCAAAACGGCTACTCCGGAATAAAGACCTGCCTCTTCGGGCTTGAAGTAGTGTTTAATCATTATCAGGTCGAAATTCGCCAGGGCGTAAAAACACGCCAAGGCACCAATAACCGGTATCGTATAAGCTATAGCCTCGCGGGCGACAGGCTCAACCCCAGGCGTACCGCTAGGACCCAATATGGAGCGCAACACAAAAAATGAGAGTATGAGGATTGGTATCGTTGCTACCACGGAAGCGGCTATAGCACCGTTTACACCAAAGCCAAGATAGATGAGTATTG
>JAUXIU010000225.1 GCA_030620895.1 Deltaproteobacteria bacterium | reverse complement strand
CTGAAGATGAAGCTTCAGGAGGGTGATGACAAGGCCATATTTGATCTTAAAGGCCCGTTTTTAGTCTTGAGAGCCGGCTTCTGATAAAAAAACCGTCGTGCGTTATTCGTGGTTCGTCGTTCGCAGTTCGTGATTCGATTCACGATTCACGATCGGGGGGACATCACCCCCTATTGCAAAGGGTATTATGCTTAATTATCTAGGCAGGGCCTTTATAGGATTTCTAAACAATACCTATGGGACCCTAAGGATACTGTCCACCGTTTTCTCTTCATTCCTCAACCTTCCGGTCGGCAGGAGGGCTAAACTAAATGTACTATATAAACAGGTCTATTTTACCGGTATTGAGGCCTTTTCCATTGTTTTTTGGTTAGCCCTTATTTTAGGTATAATAGTAGTTACGCAGGTAATAAGCATACTGCCAAAGATCGGGGGTGAGCATTTTATAGGGCAGATTATGGTCTGGGTGGTAATACGGGAGTTGGGCCCTTTATTTGCAGCTATTATTGTGATTGCAAGAAGCGGGACCGCTATCGCATCGGAGTTAGGTTCGATGAAGGTACATAATGAGGTCTTAGCGCTGGAGGTCATGGGGATAAACCCGGACCATTATCTTGTAATGCCGCGTGTAATCGGTGCCGCTATCAGTATATTTATACTTACACTCTATTTTGAGGCCGTGACAATCCTCGGCGGCTATCTACTTGCCGGTTTTGGTGAGAGGTTGGCATTCGACGAATACATTTCCAGCATACTCAATGCCATGGGTTTTCTGGAGATTGGTGTGTCACTGCTGAAAAGTATTCTGTTTGGTCTTATGATAGGTGCTGTCTGTTGTTATCACGGACTTATGGTCGGTAAGAGTATAACTGAGATACCACAGAAGACAACAAAGGCGGTGATGGGTAGTTTTTTTATGGTCTTTGTTGTGGATGCTATTGTAACGGTCATCTTCTTTAGGTAGAAAAATAATTGCCTCCTCCAATCGAGATAAAGGGTCTCTTTTTTGAAACAGAGGGCGGTATTACACTCTTTGAGGATGTTAATCTAGAGTTGCGGGGAGGTGAGAAGGTAGCCTTTATAGGTCCTATGAGTTCTGGAAAGATAGAGCTCTTTAGGATTTTGAGTGGCGTTGCGAAACCCAAAAGGGGTGATGTCTGCCTATTTGGTCAGGCGATAGGAGAGATAAGCAGAAGAGAACTGGATAAACTGAGAGAGCGGATAGGGTTTATATCCTTAAACCCGAACCTTATAAGCAATCTAAAGGTTATTGAGAATGTAGCACTTCCTATCCTATATCATACAAACATTCCTAGAGATGATGTTATCGAAAGGGCGAGGCTTTTGCTTGATGATGTTAACTATATGGGGGATTTTTGGTCACTTCCGGGAATACTGCCTTTTTTTACAAGAAAGGTGGTTGCATTTGCCAGGGCGATGGCCCTTAATCCGGATATAGTAATGTGTGACAGATATCTTGTAGGCCTTGATTCTGAGCAGAGACAGCATATGCTCAGCTTGCTCAATGAATTCCATCAAAGAAAGGATGGAAGGCTTACTGTGCTTTCCAGTGATGATGACAGGGAGATTATGAGTCTTGAGCTGGATAGGATATTCAGAATAGAGGGGAAGACACTTAAGAGTGTCTAAGGAAAAAAAGAGATCAAGAATGAAAGTTGAGATTATCCTGCATGCGTTTGTGTCTCCGATAATTTTTATTATCTATTGTAATGGAGCCCATTATGGATGAT
>JAUXIU010000110.1 GCA_030620895.1 Deltaproteobacteria bacterium | reverse complement strand
TATTCTTGTATCTATCTCTATCTATTACATATTTCCCGACTACCATGTTTATTCCCTGGAGAGGATTATGGGTCTTCCAGTGGTTTACAACCCTCCTGCCATTGCCACTGGTATCTCTCCCTATCCATTCTCCCTCCATTATAGCCTCAAATCCATCGGGGGTATTAATGGTAACTTCATATAAGGCCGTTTCATCCTCTTCCTGTGGATACCAGGCAGAGAATGATGGCATGAACGCCCCTTCTTTGCCTATTACACCTTCATTTACAAAGGCGATCCCCCTTCGGATATTTTTCCTTGCTTTAGAGATATCCGGGAAGCTGCCATGAAAGGATATAAGAAGAGGCGTTGTTTCAATAGATTCTTGATTTGGGGGCAGGGGTATCAGGATCTCATACTGCCTCTTTCCAGTGAGTTTTTCAGTAACGAATCTCAACTTCTTGCCATCCATCTCTACATTATCTATCTTGGAGCCCCTCCTGAGCCTTAACCTGATCTCTCCCTTCGCACTTTTCTTCAGGTAGAGTTCATCCAATCCTTCCATGGTTCTATCTTCGATGTTGATAGAGACATCAATCCTGTGTCTTATGACATGGTTTGCCCCTGGACTTGCAAATGAAAGGGTGCTCAGGGAAGATATTATGATAAATATAGCAAAAATGTATCTCATAAAAAACAGGAATTACGAATCATGGTAAAATCTGAAGTATGAATTAGGAATTATGAATTACGCAACAGCAAAAAAAAGACCCCCTGATTCCTACTTCATGCTTCCTGATTCGGTTTTTCTAATTCGTAACTCATCATTCATTCTTTTCATTCGGCAATCGTCAATATTCAATTTAAAAACCTCTATCCAGTATCTCCTGGCTTCATAAATTATATCATTTTAACTTTATTACGAGAAAACTAAATAAATCTACCACGGATTATGGTGATGTGCAAACAACAATAAAACAATTTTGCTTTTCACTTTGCGATTTAAGTGCACTGGGTTATAATAAAAACCAAAATAATGAGATTAACCCCTTTTTACATTTCCATAATATGTTTGATATTCTTTACGAATATCTCTTGTGTACAGGCAGAAATCCTTAATATTATCTATACGGGAGGTGTTGCGGGTGAGTTGGAGCCATGTGGATGTTCTCTCAAAACGGATGTCGGAGGTCTGGCAAGAAGGTCTGGTTATATAGAAGATAACAGTAAAGACCTCTCTCCATATATCCTCGTAGATGCCGGCAACTTCCTCGGTGAGGATACGCCACAGGGGAGGCTCAAGGCAGAGACAATGTTAAGATCACTCGCAGCTATGAGCTATGACGTTGTGGCGGTATTAGAGAACGAGAGGGGTTTCCCACCTGATTTTCTATTGGACTTATTGAGAAGATTTAGAATACCGTATATCTCTGATCTCGAGGGATCCAAGAAGTCGTTCTCCATGATGCATGGGAAGATCAAGATAAACCTGAGTGTAGACTCAGAGGGGTTTAAAGAGGGGGAGTTGAATATCCTTCTTGCCGGTACCCCTATATCAGATATAAAAAGCATCAAAGGATGGGATATTGCAATACTTTCATCAGGTGATATTATAGACGAACCCCAGAGGGTGAATGGTACAGTAATCGTGGCAGGCTATCCAAAGGGCGAGAGGCTGGGTATCCTGAGACTCAAGATCAACGACCAGGGGGATATACTGGATCATGAAAATAGGTGGCAGCCACTCGGAAAAGATATTAAAGAGAGTGAGGTCATCAAAGAGATTCTTAAGGACTATGATTCTAAGGTGGCAAAGATATTGAGGAATGAGTATAAACCAGCAATTGAAGAAACCTATATAGGTGTTTCAAGATGTGCGAAATGCCACCAGCCATATTTTGATAGCTGGAAGGTGACAGACCACGCGAGGGCATGGAACGCCCTTGAGCGGGTTGGCAAATCGAATGATCCCGAGTGCATAAGGTGTCATGTGGTTGGTTTTGGAGAGGATGGAGGTTTTCACAGGATTGAAACCACACCGACTCTGGCAGATGTCCAATGCGAGGCATGTCACGGCAAGGGGGCCGAGCATATTAAAGGTAATTACAGGATGGTGCGGGAGGTTAATGAATCCATATGTCTGGGATGCCACACAGAAGAGAATAGTCCCGATTTTGATTATTCGGATTATCTTAAGAAGGTAGATCATAAAGAGATATGGGAGGAGTAGTATGATACATAAAAAAATATTTTTTATTCTGATTCTATCTATTGCGGTCTTCATCCCTTTTAATGTAAAAGGGATGGAGCCCATTCAAGGAGGTTATGTAGAACTCCCTGGTTATCAGTTCAATTATGATGGTAAGACGGTTGAGATAATAGAGTTTATGAGTTTCTACTGCGGTCATTGTTATTCGCTCGAAAGATATATACCCATGATCAAAGGAAACTTCCCCGGGAGGATTAGATGGAGGACAATCCCTGTCTATTGGGGCAGCGGTTCTTCGAAACCGGGAGAGGCCTATCTTCTGGCTGAGGGGAGAGGCAAAGGTGAAGAGATGAAGGGAGCCATCTTCCATGCCAGATTCGTTGAAAAAAGAGACATCGGGAACATAGAGGTATTGGAAAGGCTGGCAAGCAGTATAGGGCTCGATTTTGGCTTTAGCAGGAGTTTAAGGACGGGTGAGAAGGCGGAGGTAGCCCGGGAGGCGCTGAAGATGGTCGATGCTTATAGTATTGGGTCAACCCCGACACTTGTGATTGCCGGCAATATTAAAACAAATACTGAAATGGCAGGATCTGATGATATGAGCACATTTGCAAGAAATGTTATCTCTATAGTGAAGAGCATTCTCAAAAGGCAATAAAAAACTTTTTTGGTGTATCACCTTTCGAACATTGATTGGTTTTACTAGGAACTGTGGAAATGAAAATATTTATGTTTAAATATTACTTTGCTGTTTTTATTGTCATCGTAATTTACTTGCTAAATATTCATATAGTCCCTGCTAATAAAGCATCAGCTGGAGAGGGTGGTGGTGACATCATCTTTAGTGACACCAAGAAGCAACGTCAGGTGTTGTTTAGCCATGAGGGGCATCAGGAGGCAGGAAATAAATGTGGGGACTGCCATCCACAAATATTTCAACAAAAGAAGGGGAGCTCTGATGAAGGTAATGCATTAACTATGAAGTCGATGAGAGGAGGGAAATTTTGTGGTGCCTGTCATAATGGAAAAGACGCATTTAAGGTGATGAGTTCATGCAAGAAATGTCATTTTGTTGCCAGATAGAAACCATTGTGGTAATTGGTATATTATATATAAGCTAAAACATCGCTCGTACTTGTAGAGCAGCTTCGTGCTGTTCATTAGCACCGCCGCTTACATCAAACCGTGTAGCGATACCTGCCTTGAAATTCTCTCTCAAGAAAAACCAGATAGAGGGAGATATCTTGTTGAACTCGATACTAGAGATATCGTCTGAATTGATCTGGTCATATTGAAGGACCATGTACCATGGGTAAAGCCAGTATGCTCCTGTAATAGTAAATCCCTGAAAATCCCTTTTGACTGCTGGAGTTGCCAGATCCCAATTATCATCCTCCCCGATCTGGAAGGTCAATTGCAAATCTAAATTTTCCTTATAGCGCCCGTTGGCAGCCATTGTGTAACGTATAAAGTCATTTTCCACTCTGGGAGTGGTGGCATCCGCTGTGCTGTCTATGCCAGAATAGATATGGAAGCCGACACTGCTTCCTTCAAAATTACTTTGTCCAGTATCAGGCACTTCCAAACGCACCCCTCCCCAGTAGTTTTTTTCTCGGTCGGTATCGGAAGCATCCGTTCCATTATCGATGCCTGCATACCAAAGCAGCGGCCCACGGTAACCGTAATATTGAATCCCCGGACGCGATTGCCTTATATTGACCGAGTTTTCACCTAAACCACCGGAAGATTTGATATTCAAGATATTCGATGTCTGCCAGATTCTCAGCCGGTCGGAAAATGGAGAAAAGTCCACAGGCGATAATTTGCCAACCTGGAAGTTTACATAGGTATCTGCGAGATTGGTAAAAAAGAGATGGAACCAGCTAAATTTGGAAGAGTCTGAGTCAAATTCTTGTTCGATGAATATGGAAACATTCTTAAAAATAGCTCCTCCCACGAATAACTGCAGCCAGTTCGGATTTCCTATGTTAAAGGAGTCTTCAAGGCTCCCGTTTACAGTGAGATCATTTGTTTTAAAATTAATTGGGGTAAAACTCACGCGGGCACCAAGCCAATTGCCTACCTTATCTATAAATAGATCCTCAGACAATTCTGCCTTGCCGGTTTTATCTCCGTCCGGCTCATCTTCTGGCCACTGGAAACCATTTCGCATGAACTTTTCACC
>JAUXIU010000121.1 GCA_030620895.1 Deltaproteobacteria bacterium | reverse complement strand
AGACGGTCGAACGTATCAGCAAAATCGGCCCTTGTAATCTCCTTTTCCCCGACCCTTACAATTATAGACCTTGTATCAACGCCCCTCTCTTGACAGCCTCCCCCTAACAAAGCAATGGTAACCAGGAGCACGCCTGTCAAAAAGGAAACGCCTTTTTTATAATTATTCATGCTTTATTATCGTATTGCGTGATGCGTGATTCGTGATGCGTATTGAGTGATGCGTATTGCGTAGGGTGTTTTGATTGTCGCGTTTTGCGCACTAGAAAAGATTGAAGATTTAAAATTGAAAATTTCTCATTTTCCAAATTCATAATTCGTAATTCCTAATTCATAATTCGTAATTCCTGATCCACGCATCAAGCACGACGTTTTTTACAAGATAACTCAATATCGAAACTCTTATTCTAGCATCACTTGATAAGCAGCTTCAATATATTTCTAGCAGCCTCTATTGAATCATTACTATCATACATGTATATAAGCCTTGAATCAGGTGTTAGCCTGTACTTTTCAGGGTCTCTTTTAACAATATCCAATATAACATTTATATCCATCTTTGTATTTTTAGCAAACCTTATATAGATACACCTCTTCTTCTGAAGAAGTTCTATTCCACCTATCTCTCTTAGCATCAATTTCAAGGTTATTATCTTAAATAGGTTTTCAACCAGTTCTGGTAACTTGCCAAACCTGTCCCTTAACTCTACTTTTAAGTCACCTGCCTCTGCCTCCTCTGTCAGCGTAGCCATTCTCTTATAGATATTTAATCTTTGCCTTGCATCTGGCATGTATTCCTCGGGAATATAAGCAGAAACATGGAGATTTATCTCAGGGTCCAGTTTCTTCTCCACTTTCTCACCCTTCGATTCTCTTATAGCCTCATCCAGGAGTTGCGTATACATATCAAAACCCACCTCTGCCATTTGTCCTGACTGCGCACTTCCGAGAAGCTCTCCGGCACCCCTTATCTCAAGGTCATAGGCTGCTATCCTGAAACCTCCTCCAAGTTCACTCAACTCCCTTAAAACTTCAAGCCTCTTCCGGGCATCGGCTGTCAGGCTCATCGCAGGGGGCACAAGTAAATAGGCATATGCCCTATGCTTACTCCTTCCAACCCTCCCCCTCAACTGGTAGACCTCCGCCAAACCGAACATATCTGCACGGTTTATTATTATTGTATTGGCAGATGGAATATCTAGACCGGATTCTATTATAGATGTGGAAAGCAGCACATCATACTTCTTGTTAATAAATTCAGCCATAACCTCCTCAAGTGCCCTCGGCTTCATCTGCCCATGTGCAATAGCGATTCTTGCCTCCGGCACAACCCTTTTGAGCATATCTGCAATTGATTCAATACCCTTCACCCTGTTGTGCACAAAGAAGATCTGGCCACCTCTTGACAGCTCCCTCATAATAGAGTCTCTTATGACTGAATCATCAAAGCCCGTAATTACTGTTTTTATGGCAAGCCTGTCCTCAGGCGGTGTGTTTATTATACTCAAACCTCTGATATTCGAAAGTGCCATATGGAGTGTCCTTGGTATCGGTGTTGCTGTAAGTGTGAGTACATCCACATCCCTTCGTAACTGCTTGAGTTTTTCTTTATGGCGCACACCGAAACGATGCTCCTCATCTATCACAACAAGGCCGAGATCTTTAAAGCTGATATCCCGTTGCAACAATCTATGCGTGCCTATGATGATATCTATCTCACCGCTTTTCAGCCTCTTCAATGTCTCTTTCGGTTCACCGATCCTCTTGAACCTGCTTAAGATGTCTATGTTAACAGGGTATGGAGCAAGGCGTTCCTTAAATGTATTAAAATGCTGTTGAGCAAGAACGGTGGTAGGCACAAGGACTGCAACCTGCTTCCCATCAAAGGCAGCCTTGAAAGCAGCCCTTATAGCAACCTCCGTCTTGCCATAACCCACATCTCCACAGACGAGCCTATCCATAGGGTGAAGTTCCTGCATGTCATTTAGCACATCGATTATTGCATTCCTCTGATCGGGTGTCTCATCATATTCAAAGGTTGCCTCAAACTCCGAGAAGAACCTGTCAGGTTTCGAGAATGCGAAACCTTTAACCACTTTCCGTGCAGCATAAAGCTCGAGGAGTTCTCTCGCCATAACCTCTACGGCCTCCTTAATCTTCCCCTTGGTCTTTACCCATCTGGTGCCCCCCAGTCTATCAATTGAAGGCAACCTTCCCTCGACTCCATGATATTTGCTTACCAGATTAAGTCGCTGAGCAGGAAGGTACAACTTGTCTCTATTCTGATACTCAAGGATAAGAAAGTCGTTATCTACATCCTCGATTTTTAATCTTGTAAGGCCACGGTATACCCCTATGCCGTGATCTGTATGGACCACATAGTCACCCACATCCAGGTCCTGAAGCTGCATAAGAAAGGCATCCAGTTTCTTTGAGGGAGGTGGTCTTCTCTTAATTCTCTCGCCAAAAATCTCCCCTTCTGTAACAACCACAAGGCCCAGTTCAGTGAATCGAAAACCAGAACTTAAATCTCCAACAACTATTGAAGCCTGGCTTGCGGATATGGGAGATCCTAAATCAGAGTTCGAGGATAGTGTGTCCTCTGATAACTGACCGACCTTTCCGACAAATGGTAATGTAACTGCTTCTGCCTCTTGTACCGTAATATTATAGCTATCCAGAAGTTCCTTAAGCCTCTCTGCCTGTCCATTCGTAGATACGGCAAGGAGAACCTGCCATCCCATATCCAGCCACTTAACTATGCGATCCGCAAGAGGTCTTAGGATCTCCTCTTTCCTTAAGGATATATCCTGCCTTATATCAAAATTTGATCTACATGGGAGTTCGATCTTCTTATGAAAAGAGGTGCCCAACCCATTTGAAGGGATGTCTTCGATATCGAAGAACACACCACCTCTCTCTTCCAAAATGCCCTTCATATACTCCGAAGTAAGATACGCATCTTCCATCTTTACAAAAAATTGGTGCTTTTCAGCGGCCCTGCCCATCATCTCATCAATCTCACACTGGAATGCATCTGCCTCCTCTTTAATATCCCTTTCTCGGTCAATAAGACACATAGTATCCACCGGCATATAATCGAAGATAGTGTCGAGCTTCGGATAGAAAAGGGGCATCAGACATTCCATACCAGCAAACTTAAGGGCGCCACCTACTTTTTCTGTGATA
The DNA here is from genome assembly GCA_030620895.1 of Deltaproteobacteria bacterium. GTDB lineage: Bacteria > Desulfobacterota > GWC2-55-46 > S146-70 > JAUXIU01 > JAUXIU01. The sequence continues at coordinate 971 of JAUXIU010000121.1, read as the reverse complement.
GGCTCACGCGCATCCCTCGGCATCTCAAGTTCATCCGCTCTCTCTTTTAGCCTCCTTAATGCAAATTGCTTTGTGCCTTCTTCAATAGTAAGTTCTCTGGATTGGAGGATCTCTACTCTGCCAAGTTTCCTGCCAGACCTCTGTGTTGCGATATCGAAAAACCTCATATCGTCTATCCTATCACCCAGGAACTCTAACCTTATGGGATTAGGATACATAGGCGGAAATATATCCACGATACCTCCTCTTACGCTCATCTCCCCCCTCTCTTCCACAAGGGCCATCCTTGAATATCCAATATTCTGCATCCTTTGAACGAAAGAATACATATCAATATTCTTGTCCGGCTCTATTGTCTCCATAGAACCGTTAAACACCTCCCTCGGTATGACCCTCTGCATAATGGATCTCGGTGTGGCGATAACAATGGTTGGGTCGGCTGTAGAAAGTCTGTATAGTACCTCCATCCTCTCGGCAACTATCTCAGGATGTGGTGACTGCTCTTCAAAAGGGAGCACCTCCCACGGTGGGAAGAATATTGCAGAATCCTTACAATTGTAAAAGCCCAAATCCCTCGTAAATCTCTCACCATCTTCACGCGTCGGGACAATGACCATTAACGATCTTGGAGTTTCATTGAATAAAGCGGCGATAACGAAAGTCCTCAAAGGGGTTGGAGAAAATATCGACATCTTCTCTCCTTTTTCAAGAGAAGATATCGATTCTATGGCCTTGCTGAATAATCTGTCCATATCTGTAAAGTAAACTACCATCGGCTTTAGCCGATGGCTTAAGGGTTCGAGGGTTTAAGGGTTCAAGAGTTCAAGGTTAAAACCTTAAACCGTGAACCCAGAACCGTGAACCAGGTGTACATGGCAAAAACAGAGGCTTCAATAAACCCCTTTAATTTCAAAAAGTGAAGATGTCCAGCCCACAGGGCGTGGCATCTTGACAGCAAGGAAGTTTCCATT
>JAUXIU010000166.1 GCA_030620895.1 Deltaproteobacteria bacterium | reverse complement strand
TTAAGTCCCTTTCCTTTACCTTCTCTCTTCTTGATCTTTTTCATCATCTTGCGCATCTGCTCATATTGCTTCATTAGCTTATTTATATCTTGCACCTTTGTGCCGCTGCCTTTTGCAATCCTCTGCCTTCGTCTGGCGTTTAAGACAGTCGGTTTTAACCTCTCCTTTCTCGTCATCGAATCTATTATTGCTTCAATCTTGACAAGCTCTCTCTCATCTGGCTTTATATCATGAGCCCTCTGCATCTCCTTAAATCCTGGAATCATCGAAAGTATATTTTCAAGGGAACCCATCTTCTTAACCTGCCCCAACTGCTCCTTGAAATCTTCAAGCGTAAAAACATTCTTCCTTATCTTTTTCTCAAGTTCCTTCGCCCTCTTTTCATCAACAACCTCATAGGCCTTCTCAACCAGGGTAAGGACGTCCCCCATGCCAAGTATCCTGCCTGCCATCCTGTCGGGATGAAAAAATTCAAACTCATCGAGTTTCTCTCCTGTACCAATAAACTTAATGGGCTTGCCCGTTACTACCCTCATAGAGAGTGCCGCACCACCCCTTGCATCACCATCCAATTTAGTAAGGATTGTCCCTGTTATATCAAGTGACTCATCAAAACCCTTAGCGGTGTTAACCGCATCCTGTCCTGTCATACTGTCAGCAACAAAGAGTATATCCCTTGGTTTAATCGCTTCTTTTATCTCACGCAGTTCCTCCATGAGTTGTTCATCGATATGCAGCCGTCCGGCAGTATCTACAAGAAGCGTATCATATCCCTTCAAGGTTGCTACACGCAATGCCTCTCTGCATATATCTACAGGTTTACTTGTGTTAACGGCATCATAACAGTCTACCCTTATTGACTCAGCTAGTTTCTTTAACTGCAATATCGCGGCTGGTCTATATATATCACCAGGGACAAGAAAAGGGGTTCTGCCCTTTGACTTGAGGTGCTGTGCCAGCTTTGCGGTGGTAGTGGTCTTACCAGAACCCTGGAGCCCCACTAACATAATCGGAACAGGCGGGCTTCCACTGATATCGAGACCAGATGGAGCGCCTCCCAGCAGAACTGTAATTTCATCTTTTACAACCTTTATAAACTGCTGTGCTGGCGTAAGGCTTTCTAATACATCTTTACCCATCGCCCTTTCCTTTACAGCATCTACAAAATCCTTCGCTACTTTAAAATTTACATCGGCTTCGAGAAGGGCCATACGTATCTCTCTAAGTGCTTCCTTGATATTAGCCTCAGAAAGCGTGCCATGTCCTTTTAGCCTCTTAAATACAGACCCAAGTTTTTCGCCTAGACCTTCAAACATGAAGATTACCAGCTTATCCTGTTATATTTGTTTCCAGTGCAAAAACCCTTAAATTTTAAGTTTAAGATTGAAGATTGACAATTGAAAATTTGTTTCGCCAAAACACCTGGAAACTGATTGTTAAGATTCAAAAAAATATCAACACAAAAGGTACAATCTTTTTTTACGAAACCTCCATACCTCTTGTTTGCGGAAACTTCTTTAAGTATTTAATATTACTTGGTATTCTTACTTAATGTCAAGCTATTTCTTCTTCGAGCTGTTATCCCGCCATAGCAATGCAGCAGATCTTCTTGTTCTGATTCTCTCGATTCACCCCCAAAGTGGTTGGCCTTTAATCGTATTGCGCATGGCGCACTAGAAAAGATTGAAAATTTACAGTCGTTAGGTTAGGGTTAGGATGCCAGTTTGGTCAGTATTCGTTAATCGTGAATCGTGAATCGAAACCCGAGCCACGAATCACGAACGACGGTTTTTTATTCTTCATTCATCATTCTTTCTTTTCAATCTTCATTCGTCAATCGTCAATATTCAATCTTAGATATATTCCCTTATAAGTACTTCTGCTATCTGAACGGCATTAAGGGCTGCACCCTTCCTCAAATTGTCCGATACTATCCACATATTTATTCCGTTCGGGATAGATTCATCCTCCCTTATCCTGCCTACAAAAACATCATCCTGTCCGGAGCAACCAACAGGCACAGGGTAAACCTCATTAACAGGATCATCCAACACCTTCACACCAGGTGCAACAGATAGTATATCCCTCACCTCTTCAGCCGATAACTTTTTCTCTGTCTCTATATTAACGGATTCAGAGTGACCTATAAAAACAGGAACCCGGACAGTAGTTGCCGTTATACCGATGGATGCATCGTCTAGGATCTTCCTTGTCTCATTCACCATCTTCATCTCTTCCTTTGTATAACCGTTCTCAAGGAAGATATCTATATGCGGCAGGCAGTTGAATGCAATCTGAACGGGAAAAACATTCGATTCGGGTGTTATCATATTAAATATAGATCTAACCTGACCAGAGAGTTCATCCATCGCCGCTCTTCCAGCTCCAGAGACAGCCTGGTATGTCGAGACAACTATCCTCTTTATTCTTGCCCTGTCGTGAATTGGTTTAAGAGGCACAACCATCTGGATGGTAGAACAGTTAGGGTTGGATATTATATTCTTCCTATATCCTCCTATGGCCTCCGGGTTTACCTCTGGAACGATCAAAGGCACATCCGGGTCCATCCTGAACTGACTTGTATTGTCTATTACAATACAACCCGCCTTCGCGGCAATCGGCGCATAGACCTTGCTTGTCGAGGCACCTGGCGAGAAAAGACCTATAGCAATATCCTCAAAACTCTCTTTCGCCAGTAGATAGATCTTCTCGCTCTTTCCCTTGAACTCCAGACAACTTCCTGCGGACCTCTCTGACGCAAGAAGCCTTATCGTGTCAACAGGAAAGTCCCTCTCCTCAAGGATCTTAAGGATCTCGCCTCCTACAACCCCGGTTGCACCTGCCACCGCAACATTATATCTCTTCTTTTTCATATTTATCTAAATCCTGAACAAACCGAAAAAAGCAGGAATTATGAAATAGGGAAAGAACTGAAGTATGAATTAGGAATTAGGAATTATGGGTCAAAAAGAAAAAAATCCTCAATTCCTAATTCATAATTCGGTATTTATAATTCAGATTTGCTAATAAGCTACAATCTAAAAAGCTATTAGAAATTATACCTTATTCACACTTCATTATTCCTAATTCATAATTCCTAATTCATTCTTTTCAAGGGGTACTCTAGACAAGAAAGGCAACGGCTCCCTTAAATAGGGCAACCGGGACTAGCTCCACGGTCATTTACCTGCACCTTAATGCCAGACGCCTGCTCAATCCTTTG
>JAUXIU010000221.1 GCA_030620895.1 Deltaproteobacteria bacterium | reverse complement strand
GATAGGCATTAATATATCTGTACAACATCCTTTTTGGGAATATAAAATACTACAGGATCTTCAATACCCTTCCTTTTTGCATTATCATAGACTTTTTTTATGTCTTTTCCCGAACTAATTACTTTCTTATCCCCAAAAGATTTCGTAGCAACATATTTACCACCATACTTATTGCCGTCTTTTACTAATACATTGCTTGGCATTGTTTTCACCTCTCATTTATCCTTCAAACAGAAAACCAGAGCATTTTATTTACTCTGGTGTAACTATATATAGTCTACCATAATCAGCTTCATCTCTGTTAAGTTGTTTCTTAATTACACCTCTTATGGCTTATTTTTAATATTGAGGTCAATTGTGGTCTTATCTTAGGGCAATTTAAAGCAAATGCGAAGAGACTTCTTTTATATCTCGAACCCTGCAAGCCTTGTATTAACAGAGTGACGCGGTATCAGTTGCCGCACCCTTCGTATGGAATCTTTTTTATCTATCGATTCAACCATCCCCCTCTCCTTCAGCAGGGAGATGTCGTTGTATACCCTGCTGTAGTCACGTTTAGTCTCCTTTGATATTCCGTAGGCAGATATGCCGGGGGTTCTTACAATGAGCCGCATGATTTCCCTGCGTTTCCTTGAAAGCCCAGACACCTGAGCTGTCACGGGATACTGGGAATCCCCAACGGTAATCATACCCCAGAGTGCATCCCAGCCATCTCTTGCCTTCCTGTCTGCCGCAGATGTATCCCTGAATTCATACCGTATCAGAGGCCAGATTTTGACAAAGCGCTCTATCCCGATTTCCTTCAGCAGCCAGCGCATGGGAAGATGCAGAAAGGACTGGTAAAATGTCTTCCTATGGCCTTCCGGTGTGTTCCTGATGATGCGCCGCCATCCGCGATAATCTATCCTGCCGCTCCAGAAGGCCTTTATCAGGATCCTGTTTTTATCCTCTCTGGTTTTCCTGTCTCTCTTGCTCATCTTTTTATTCCTTACAGTTTCTTTGATAGGTTGAGGACATCATCGAAGTAACGCTTGATATCCAGCAACCCAAGCCCTTTGTATCTGTCGGTTATCTCAAGGGATTCAAACTCATCCATCAGGTCTATCCAGGGCATCCTCCTCATACCACTTTCTACGCCAATCTCAGAGACGTTGGCACCATGGCGATTAATCTCAATTAGAAAATCTCCAAGGGGTTTTACCTCCCTGCTTAATACATAGAGGTCGAAAAGATTTCTTGCTGTCTGTCTATAACCCTGGCTGATCGGGCGACCCGTGGATGATGTTGTCTCTCCGACCCCGGTGATTGTCCTGAGTTTTCTATGGTACAACCCCTCTATGGTTTCCGTCCTGATCCCTTCTATCTTCTTTACAGGGAACATGCCTGTATAGATATCCTCTATAAAACTGACCTTGATGCGCTCTCCCCCTTCTTCGATGAGGCCTGAAAGCTGGGCTGCAAAATTAGGATCGCTTTCCACTTCCACCTCGGACAGGATGATACCTTCATTTTGAAGCCTTCTGAGAATCAACCGAGGATCAAAACGCTGACTGACAAAGAAATCGAGATCATGGGAGATGCGGTGGTGGAGATAACACCTTGCCAACGCAGTACCGCCTCCAAGGATAATCTCCGCCCTAGAGAAAAGTCGCCCTTCACTGGTGAAGACCTTGCTTAAAACGACATCCTGGTATGCGTATATCTTGTCAAATGTCATATATGACATTTTAATATAATATTTCGGATTTTACAATGCTTTATATTTTCAATTAGAGTTAATTGAATAGAGTGCTGCATTCTACCTGTTGCAAATTGGGGACAGTCTGGGGATATGGTATTGAGGGGTTAATTAACAGCTAATGCCTTGATATTATTACAAAAACACTGGGGTGGACGAGGGGATTCGAACCCCCGACCCTCGGAGCCACAGTCCGATGCTCT
>JAUXIU010000036.1 GCA_030620895.1 Deltaproteobacteria bacterium | reverse complement strand
ACCCCCTCAATTCCTCAAACCTCCCAGGAAAAAACGATTGCGACTGACTTTCTATATGCACAATAATCACAATCTTCTCCAGCTGCCGGGATTGTATCACTTACAAGGCAATTATAAGCATCTTTTATGGTCTGTTCAACCCAATTCGTATTCCCAATGTACGGAATAAGCGTCACATCAAAATCCAGCTTATTGCCGAATACCTGCGCATCGGTTTCGGCATTGCAATATAGGAAATAGCCGGTATCCGATATCTTGAAGCCGTTTTTTCGAAACAACCACTGATATATTTCCATCTGCCTTTTGTAACCCTCGTGCCAATCCTGATTAAGTTCTGTGATTTTCTCGTTTTTGCTGGTTGCCTTATAATCCACCACAATATACTCGCCATTTGGGTCCTGCCACAGATCATCAATTGCACCAAAAACAAGAAAGTTGGTAGGCTCGTGCAGGTATTGAATCCCGCTAAAACTGTTACGCCATTTATCCAGATCTTTATGTGCGGCAGGAACAGCTTCTACAGAATATGCTTTCATCAGCGGATGGGCCTCGCCTTTGGCACGGTATATGTCAAATTCCTTTTTAAGCAGTCTATCAACCGCACTGTTAAGGGTAAAAGGAAACCCTGGTGGACGGCCGACACCGAGACGTCTATCGATATAAAAGCACAGTGGACACTCTAAAAACAGGGCAATTTTTGAACGGCTGAGTTTATATGGTTTGGAAGAGTCAGGGTCGTAAAGATTTTTGGTGCGTTTTGGGGTGTAGTATTGGGACATAAGCTTTTATATAGGTATCACATATCCCCCTTTAATTGCTTTACAGTAAGACAATTTCTTTCCGACAGTAAATCCATCTAATTACACTGCAGATTGCAAAGCTTAAACTACTCATATGAATGAGGAATTACAGTGATAACATGCAATTCGTGAGTTCACATTGAGCTGCGGACTACAGGAAGAAATCATTAGATTAAGAGCGGAAAAAATCGAACTGTACAATTACTGCACAATTCATAAAAAAAGATATGAATTTAATCGTCTAAGTCCCTGAAATCATTGGTGGAGCTGAGGGGGATCGAACCCCTGACCTTTTGGCTGCCAGCCAAATGCTCTCCCAGCTGAGCTACAGCCCCACAATAAGGTTGGGTTTGAAAGAGGAGATGAAAATTTAAATCTCTTTATCCTTTATCTGGCCTCTACAAATAACACCAAGGGCGCTTACATGTCAACTTAAATTTGTTTCAAGTGCAAAAATCCTGGAAATTGAAGAATAAAAAACCGTCGTGCGTGGTTCGAGGTTCGTGTATCGTAACTCGATACACAATTAACGATTCACGATACACGATTAACGAGTAACGCATCATGCAATACGATGATGCAGTAAAAACAAATTTATAATTAGAACTGCTACAACCTTGCCTCTACCTCGGCATCATTGTAAGTAAACTATATCTATGCTATATAAATTATATGGAGATAATTACATCCCATACTAACGCTGATTTCGATACAATCGCCTCGATGCTTGCGGCAAAAAAGCTCTATCCAGATGCAATAATCGTCTTTCCCGGCTCACTTGAAAAGGGCTTAAAGGATTCATTCGATAAACTTTCTTTCCCCTATCCTGTAAAAAAGGCAAAGGATATAGACCTTGATAAGGTCGAGAGACTTATAATAGTCGATATAAAGCAACCCGGCAGGATAGGCAGGTTTGAGGATATTATTGGCAAACCGGACCTCGATATACATATCTATGACCATCACCCTCCTACCCCTGATGACATAAAAGGTTCATTGAATCTCACCCAACAATACGGTTCAACTACCACCATCCTTACATCGATAATTAAAGGCAGGGGGATCACTCTCACATCAGATGAAGCTACCATACTGATGCTAGGGATATACGAGGATACAGGTTCTCTAAGCTATCCTTCAACAACTACGAAAGACTACGAAGCAGCTGCATTCCTGCTTTCATGTAACGCTGACCTGAACAGGGTAGCTGACCTGTTAAAAAGGGAGTTATCACCCAAAGAGGTATCCATACTTAATGATCTTATACAATCCTCGATTAACTATAACATATGCGGTGTAGATATACTTATAGCAGAGACATCAGTTGAGGGATATACGGGTGAGATAGCCATCCTTGCTCACAAACTGATAGAGATAGAGGGCGTTGACTGTTTATTTGCACTTTTAGGCATGGAAGATAGGGTACACCTGGTCGTAAGAAACAGGCTAAAAGAGGTTAATGCAGGGGAGGTGGCCCGTGGCTTGGGAGGCGGAGGGCATCCAACTGCGGCATCTGCCACCCTAAAGGGTGTTACGCTTATCCAGGCCAAGGAAAAGTTGCTGGAGGTATTAAACAGGCATATATCGCCAAAGAAAGTAGCAAAGGACATCATGTCAACCCCCGTTATTACGGTGAATTCAAGTACAACGATTGCTGGAACAAAGGAGATATTGATAAGGTACAATATAAATGCATTGCCGGTTGTAAAGGAAGATGGCAAGAGATGCGTGGGCGTTGCAACAAGGCAGATTATTGAAAAGGCCATTCATCACGATCTTGGGAACCTTCTGGTTGAAGAATATATGAGCTCAGATTTTGATACCGTTGAGCCAGAGACGTCGGTAGATAATATAAGGGGTAAGCTCATTGGCCATGGTCAGAGGCTTTTACCTGTTGTTTATAAGGAAGAGATAAGAGGGGTTATCACACGTACAGATTTATTGAGACTTTATCATGAAGAGGTTGTTGAGAGCCCATACCGTGGCGTTGAAGAGAGGGAGGAACATCTTAAGAGGCACAGGAATGTAAAAAAAACGATGAAGGAGAGGTTGCCTGGATGGGTGCTTGACATATTGACGGACGCTGGCAGTGTGGCTGAATCATTAGATTTTAAGGCGTATGTTGTAGGTGGTTTTGTGAGGGATATGATACTGAGATATGAAAACCTTGACATTGATATAGTTATTGAGGGTGATGGAATAGAATTCGCCAAGAAATTTGCGGCAAGAAAGAGTTGCAGGGTAAAAAGCCATGAAAGGTTTGGTACGGCGGTTATTGTATTTCCAGATGGATTCAAGGTAGACGTTGCAACTGCCCGGCTCGAATACTATGAAAGACCCGGAGCTCTGCCAACCGTGGAATTATCATCGCTCAAACTGGATCTTTTCAGGAGAGATTTCACGATAAATACACTGGCAGTAGAGCTTGATACAAAGAGGTTCGGGGAGCTTATAGACTTCTTTGGAGCACAGAAGGACATCAAGGAGAAAACGGTCAGGGTCTTGCACAACTTGAGCTTTATAGAGGACCCAACGAGGGTATTCAGGGCGATTAGATTTTCAGAGAGATACGGTTTTAAGATTGCAGAACATACGAAAAAACTGATTAAGAATGCAGTAAGGATAGAGGTTTTTAAGAACCTTGCTGGTGAAAGGATGCTCGATGAGTTAGTGTCCATATTAGAAGAGGAGACGGTAATTGATGCCCTTAAGAGACTCAAGGACTTTGGCCTTCTGAGGTTTATTCATCCAAAGATAACCCTGGATAGAAAAGGGCTTGCTGTTATTGATAAGGCGAGCGGTGTCCTTTCCTGGTACAGACTATTATATAAAGAGAGGTCCGTTGAAGGCTGGATGGTCCTTTTGCTTGCATTTACAGACCCCTTGAACCATACAGAATTGATCGATGTCTCAAGGAGGCTTGCCATTGCCGGGAGGTTGCAGACCATTGTAATGACTGCAAGATCAGAGGGCCTTAAAGCACTTAAGAATATCTCTGAAAGAAAAGCAATAAAAAACAGCGAAATCTATCGCCTGTTGAAGCCAATACCCCTTGAAGTCCAACTATATCTCATTGCAAGAACCAACCTGGATCATGCAAAGAAGGTGCTCTCTCTATATATATCAAATCTAAGTGGAGTAAAGACCATCCTTAATGGTAACGATCTGAAGAAGATGGGTGTCCCGGAGGCACCAATATGTGGCGAGATACTCGGAATATTATTGGATATGAGACTGAATAACGAGATAAAGACAAAGGAGGAGGAGCTAGCGTTTGTAAAGGAGATATTAAAGACCAGGTCTAATTAAAGAATGATTACACAGATTATAATCAGATTACACCGATTAAAAACAGTTTTCAGGGTTTTTTGCACTGGAACATGTTTTATTCAACTTAATTGCTAAAGAGGGAAAATTTCGTTGACGCATAAAAAGGTTGTCTGGTATCATAATACATTAGGGTAAAGACCCTCTATATTTTTATTATATGGAATCAATGATACAAAAGATAATAATACTTACAATCCCGGTGTTACTGGCAATAACCCTCCATGAGTTTGCACATGGATGGGTTGCGAACAGGCTTGGAGACCCAACTGCTAGACTTTTAGGAAGACTTACGTTGAATCCCATAAAACACCTGGACCCAATTGGGACGCTGGCGTTTTTCTTGACAGGGATGATAGGCTGGGCCAAGCCTGTCCCTGTAAATATTCTTCAACTTAAAGATCCTAAAAAGGACATGATGTTGGTAGCGCTTGCAGGACCTTTAACAAATATTTTCCTGGCCACTGTCAGCGCCCTCTTTCTAAAGTTCCTGAGCATAACAGGGTTGACATATAATCTTAGCCTTTTGCCTGTCATAAGACCTATATACATGATGGCCCAGGCCAGCGTAATGATAAATGTAGGGCTCGCCATTTTTAACTTCATACCGATTCCGCCCCTCGACGGCAGCAGGATACTTACAGGTTTGCTGCCTTACAGACAAGCGCTCACATTCTCAAAGATAGAACCGTATGGCTTCATGATACTTATAGGCCTTATGTTTACAGGGATAGTACATATGCTTATTTCACCTGTCGTTTATCTCATTGTAGGCATTCTGCTTGGGGGCCGTTTCTGATGTCAAAAAAACGTGTTTTAAGTGGGATGAGGCCCTCAGGCAAGCTTCATTTAGGGCACCTGCATGGTGTTCTGGAGAACTGGCTTAAGCTGCAGGCGGAATATGAATGCTTCTTCTTCGTTGCTGACTGGCATGCACTTACAAGTGATTACGAAGACCCAGGATCGATTAGAGAGAACGTAGAGGAGATGATCCCTGACTGGCTCTCGATAGGGATAGATCCAGAAATATCCACGATATTTCTGCAATCTCACATAAAAGAGCATGCGGAGCTTAATCTGCTACTTTCTATGATAACACCTCTCTCATGGCTTGAAAGGAACCCAACATACAAAGAACAGCTTGCTGAGATAAAAGATAAAGATATAAGAACCTACGGCTTCCTTGGTTACCCTGTGCTACAAACAGCGGATATAGTTATATATAAGGCGGATCTTGTGCCTGTTGGTATCGACCAGGCACCACATGTTGAGCTGTCTAGGGAGATTGTACGAAGGTTTAATCATCTCTATGGCAGGATATTTCCGGAACCAAAAACACTTCTTACAGATACACCAAAGATACTTGGTACGGATGGCAGGAAGATGAGCAAGAGCTATAACAACGCCATCTTCCTATCGGACCCCCCTGAGGTTGTAGAAAAGAAGATTCTCACTATGATGACAGATCCGGCAAGAAAGAGGAGGCAGGATAAGGGGAACCCGGAAGTTTGTCCGGTCTTTTTGTCCTACCATAAGATATATTCAAACGAAGATACAATCGATTGGGTCAAGAGAGGGTGTACGACTGCTGGTATAGGTTGTATTGAGTGTAAGAGGTCCGTGATACCGAAGGTAATATCGAGACTGGAGCCTATCAGGATAAAGAGAGAGGAGATTTCAAAGGATACCGGACTTGTTAATAGAATCTTAAAGATTGGAGATGAGAGGGCAAGAGCCGTGGCATCTCCGGTAATGGATGAGGTAAGGGGGGCGATAAAGCTTGCTTAACACAGGCGATTGATAATAGAAGATTTATGGTGTAAATCTTGAAATAATGTCCATACGTTCTCTAAGTGAAACGATTACACAGATTACAATCAGATTACGCCGATTATAAACATTTAGAAATCAAGTGTTTAAATACTGTGTAATCTTTTATAAATCGGTGTAATCAGCCCTTTTAGGAACGCAAACTTCGCCAAGAGTGATTGAGACATACATGCTGTTAGAAATGATGCGATTAGCAAGAGCATCAGGATCGTACAGCATGTAGTTGAAATTAACAAAAATCTTGTAACGTTCATTTTACGGACATTATTCCAATACATGTGTTTCATTCAATAATAACAACTATGGATTATAAAGTTAAACTGGAGATATTCGAAGGCCCGATGGACCTTTTGCTTCACCTTATAAAAAGGAATGAGGTAGATATCTATGATATACCTATTGCGACTATTACAGAGCAGTACCTGGAATATATTGAACTGATCAAGAGCCTTAATCTGGATATTGCCGGGGAGTTTCTTCTTATGGCGGCAACGCTTATTCATATAAAGAGCAAGATGCTCCTCCCTCTCAACGAAGAACCTGAAGAGGCCGAAGATGAGGGTGACCCTAGAGAAGAACTTATAAGAAGGTTGATTGAATACAAGAAATATAAGGATGGTGCTATCCAGCTCGCAGGAAGGAGGCTGCTAGGGAGGGATGTCTTTATACGAGGGATCGTACCGACCGACGAAATAGAAGGTGAGGACGGTCTTGTCGATCTATCCGTGTTTGATCTCATCGAGGCATTGAGAGAGGTACTGGAGAAGGCGCCCAACGATATTTCCTTAAACTTATCTGCTGAAAAGTTCACTGTTATTGATAAAATAAACAGACTTATGGAAGTCCTCAGGGATATCAAGAATACAACCTTTCATTCGTTATTCTCCAATGATACAACAAAAGGGGAGATTGTGGTTACTTTCCTTGCAATACTTGAACTTGTAAAGATGAAGATGATACGCATATATCAATCAGAAGACGTTGGTATAAGGATTTATATGCCGGACAAGTCAGAAGACGAGATAGATAGCAGTACCACAACAAAAACTGAGGAACACGGTTGAGTTTTGAAATGGATAGGGAAGCCCTAAAGCCACTTATAGAAGCGCTAATATTTGCTGCAGACCGCCCAATAAGCATTGAAAAACTCATGAATATACTTGAGGGCGAGGGGCGTGAGGATGTGAGGGCGTCTATCACCGAGCTCATGAAAGAATACAATGAAACCAACAGGGGTATTGTGATATCTGAGGTTGCCGGTGGTTACCAGATGAGAACAAGACCAGAATTTGTACAGTGGCTTAGAAGGCTCTTTAACTTTAGGTTCTCCAGGTTGAGTAAGGCCGCCATGGAAGCCCTTGCGATAGTCGCATACAAACAGCCACTGACAAGAGTTGAGCTTGAGGATATAAGGGGAGTGGACAGTGGTGGCGTACTAAGAACACTTCTTGAAAAGAGTCTTATTAAGGTCATAGGAAGAAAAGATTTACCTGGAAGACCATCTGTATATGGTACAACAAGGGAGTTCCTTGAGGCCTTTGACCTCAAGAACCTCTCTTACTTACCAGATTTACGTGATATAGAGGAGTCAGAAAGTGATGCCGTTAGAGAGGCTACAGAAGATTATCGCCAGAGCAGGGATAACCTCGAGGAGGAAGGCGGAGGAGTTGATCCTGCAGGGCAGGGTAACGGTGAACAGGGATGTGGTGACCCGACTGGGAGTAAAGATAGATCCTGAGAAAGAGTCGGTTAAGATAGATGGCATTCCTTTACCACGAATGGTTTCAAAAATATATCTGCTCCTCAACAAACCCAAAGGCTATATAAGCGCTGTATCAGGACCTCCCGGAAGACCATTAGTAACAGATCTTTTAAAAAAACCAGGGAAAAGGGTATTTCCTGTTGGCAGGCTTGACTATGATGCAGAGGGTGTGCTTATTTTAACGAATGATGGTGAACTTGCAAACAGGCTCATCCACCCAAGGCACAATATCCCCAAGAGGTATCATGTCAAGGTTAAAGACATCCCTGACTGTAGAGATATAAAAAGGCTGGAGAGAGGGATATATCTCGAAGATGGTAAAACACTGCCAGCCCGGGCGAAAATTATAAAGGAAACAAAAGAAAACTCTTGGATTGAGATAACGGTGTATGAAGGCAGAAATAGGCTTATTAAGAGGATGTGCATGGCCATCGGCCATCCTGTAGCTAAATTAAAAAGGATAGAATTTGCAGGAATAAAACTTGGCAACATGAAGTCAGGAAGTTACAGAGAGCTTACACCAAAAGAAATGGATATACTGAAAAAGAAGATTGAAAAGAACCTTCGTTCGTGATTCGTGGTTCGATTCTCGACACACGATACACGATTAAAGATTCACGATTTACTATATATAACATGGAGTTAGTAAATATACTTAACAAGATATATGACAAATTATATGCATCTTTT
>JAUXIU010000114.1 GCA_030620895.1 Deltaproteobacteria bacterium | reverse complement strand
GGTATATGTCTCGGTCACCAGATATTGGCCCTTGCCCTTGGTGGAAAGACCTATAAGCTTAAATTCGGACATCATGGAGGTAATCAACCAGTCATGGACCTTACCACAGGTAAGGTTGAGATAACATCACAGAACCATGGATTTGCCGTAGATACGGATTCTCTCAAAGGGGTGGCTGGACTTACACATGTCAATCTGAACGATAGTACAGTAGAGGGACTGACACATAAGCGTTACCCTCTTTTGTCAGTCCAGTATCATCCCGAGGCCTCACCCGGACCAAACGATTCTAAATATCTCTTCAAACGATTTAGAGAGATGGTGAAGGTAGCGTGATTCGTGAATCGTGTATCGTTAATAACGAATCACGAACGACGAACCACGAACGACGGTTTTTTATTCTTCATTCTTTAAACTGGAGGCGGTTTGCCTAAAAGGACTGATATAAGCAAGATACTTGTGATCGGATCTGGTCCTATAGTTATAGGCCAGGCTTGTGAGTTTGACTATTCTGGAACTCAGGCGTGTAAGGCCCTAAAAGAGGAGGGCTATAAAGTTGTGCTGGTAAATTCAAACCCCGCCACTATCATGACAGACCCGGATCTTGCCGATATGACATACATAGAACCTATAACGCCGGATATGGTGGAAAAGATAATCGCTAAAGAAAAACCGGATGCATTACTTCCCACTTTAGGTGGACAAACTGCCCTAAATGTATCTGTGAGACTCGCCGAGGATGGCATCCTTAAGGAACACGGTGTTGAGATGATTGGTGCAGGACTTGATGCCATAAAGAAGGCTGAAGACAGGGAGCTCTTCAAAAAGTCTATGAAAAGTATAAACCTGGATGTTCCGGAGAGCGTTGTTGCAAGATCGATGGATGAGGCGTTGAAGGCTATTGAGTCAATGGGCTATCCTGTAGTTATAAGGCCGTCGTTTACACTTGGTGGAACTGGCGGTGGCATAGCTTACAATAGGGAAGAGTTTGAGGATATTGTCAGGTTCGGTCTTGAGGCAAGCCCTTACAGCGAGGTGCTTATAGAGGAATCGGTTATCGGGTGGAAAGAGTTCGAACTCGAGGTGATGCGAGATAAAAAAGATAATGTTGTTGTAATCTGTTCAATAGAAAACCTTGATCCCATGGGAGTTCATACCGGTGATTCCATTACGGTTGCACCGGTACAGACGCTTACGGACAAAGAATATCAGATTATGAGAGATGCAGCCATAAGGGTAATAAGGGAGATAGGTGTAGAGACGGGTGGAAGTAATATACAATTCTCTATAAACCCAGATAATGGAAGGATGTGTATTATTGAGATGAACCCGAGGGTGTCGAGGAGTTCTGCGCTAGCCAGCAAGGCTACGGGTTATCCTATTGCAAAGATAGCGGCAAAATTGGCGGTAGGCTATACCCTTGATGAGATCTCAAACGATATAACGAGGAAGACCCCTGCATCTTTTGAACCTACAATAGACTATGTTGTCGTAAAGATACCACGTTTTACTTTTGAAAAATTTCCTGACGCAGATCAGACGCTGACCACGCAGATGAAATCAGTCGGTGAGGTGATGTCTATCGGAAGGACATTTAAAGAGTCATTACAAAAAGCGATAAGGTCCCTTGAAATAGGGAGTGACGGTTTTGAAAGCAGGATATGGGCGGGTCGGGAAGAGGATGGTTTTGAACCAACGGCTGATGAGATTGGCCAGATATTGGACAGACTTAAAATTCCGAACTGGGAGAGGCTATGGTATATAGCGGATGCCTTCAGAGCGGGTCTTTCCATAGATGATATTCATGAGATTACAAAGATCGACAGCTGGTTTCTAAATAACATAAGGGAATTGGTGGAATTTGAGGAAGAAATCAGATCTAGAGTCTCTGACCTCGGGCCTGAGCCCGATAAGCATGCAGTAGAAACACTGGATTCAGAGCTTTTAAGATGCGCCAAGGAATTTGGTTTTTCAGACAAGCGCCTAGGCAAACTATCAGGAATAACAGAGGAAGATGTCAGAGATTTGAGGAGAAAGATGGATATATTGCCTGTATATAAGACGGTAGATACATGCGCTGCTGAATTCGAGGCATACACTCCATATCTATATTCCACATATGAAAGACCATTTTACAAATTTCAGGGACCAGAGAAAAGTGCTCTGAAAAACCTGGAACCTGCAACCTGGAGCCTGCAACCTGTTTCAGAGTGTGAATCCAACCCTACCTCTAGAAAAAAGGTATTGATACTAGGCAGTGGCCCTAATAGAATTGGTCAGGGGATAGAGTTTGACTACTGTTGTGTACATGCAAGTCTTGCTCTCAAGGAGGAGGGTATTGAGAGTATAATGATCAACTGTAATCCAGAGACCGTATCAACGGACTACGATACTTCTGACAGGCTCTACTTTGAACCACTTTCATTGGAAGATGTAACAGCCGTAATAGAAAAAGAAGAACCTTATGGTGTTATCGTACAGCTTGGCGGTCAGACACCGTTAAAACTTGCTGTCCCTCTGGAGAGGAAAGGCATAAAGATTCTTGGTACGCCGCCTGATTCAATAGACGAAGCGGAGGACAGGGGGCGATTCGATCTGCTGCTGGACAGACTGGGTCTTAAGAAGGCGGAGAGTGGGTTTGCTCGTTCAATAGATGATGCAGTAAAGATTGCCGGCAGAATAGGGTATCCTGTAATGGTAAGACCGTCTTATGTACTTGGTGGAAGGGCCATGGAGATAGTCTATGAGGAGTCGAGTCTGATTTCATATATGACGAAAGCCGTTGAGGCATCACTGGAATATCCAGTTTTAATAGACAAATTTCTCGATAATGCCGTTGAGGTGGATGTAGACTGTATAAGTGACGGGAGGGATGTTGTTATTGGTGGTATAATGGAACATATAGAAGAGGCTGGTGTCCACTCCGGGGATTCGGCATGCTCTATTCCGCCGTACTCTCTTGATGCCGATGTGATAGAGGATATACGTCGGCAGACCGTCTCCCTTGCAAGGGGGCTGAGTGTAATTGGACTCATGAATATTCAGTTTGCTGTAAGAGACGGGAGTGTCTATATACTTGAGGTGAACCCAAGGGCCTCCAGGACAGTACCATTTGTCAGCAAGACCATTGGCCGCCCACTTGCAAAGATTGCAACAAAGATAATGCTGGGCAGAACATTAAGAGAACTCGATTTTACAGGTGAGGTGTTTCCAGAATATACAACTGTAAAGGAGGCTGTCTTCCCGTTCATAAAGTTTCCTGGTGTTGACACTATACTTGGTCCTGAGATGAAATCTACCGGTGAGGTAATGGGCATAGATGTAGATTTTGGAAGGGCATTTGCCAAAGCTCAGATAGCCGCGGGAAACACACTGCCATTAAATGGCAATGTTTTTATAAGCGTAAAGGATGAGGATAAACTCTCGATGGTACTGATAGCGAAGGAGATAAAGAGGCTGGGTTTTGGTATAATGGCCACAAAGGGGACGGCCAGCTTCTTTCAGCTTAAGGACATCGATAGCGATTTTGTATATAAGGTTGGTGAAGGGAGGCCGGATATTGTAGACAGGATAAAGAGCGGTGAGGTTGCAATGGTAATAAATACCTCCTTTGGTGCAAAGAGTGTGGCAGATTCATATTCTATAAGGAGATCATCCCTTGTGCACGGTATCCCTTATTCTACGACTGTTGCCGGGGCAAAGGCAGCTATTCATGGCATAGCTGCCATAAAGAAGGAGGGACTTGAGGTAAAGGCCATCCATGACTTTCATAAGGCTGTAAGGCATAGAGAAAGAATATAAGGAGTTGTTCTTCAAGGAGGAGGCGTAGGCGGTAGGGAATATCGTATGTCGGGATTCGTTAATCGTGACAATGGGGGTTTAAGATGACCAAGGTTACAAAGGATACGCTAATTTCAGAGATTTTAAAGACCCATCCCAGGATAATTAAAGGGCTTTTTCCAAAGCTTAATCTTGATTGCCTTGAGTGTAAAGGCATAGCAACAGATACACTGGAAAAGGCCGCTATAAATCATGGAATGGATGTGAAAAAACTAATCAAAGAGATAAAGAAAAAAATTTAATGTGTTTATCCCTTTGGAATTGGAAATAAACTTTATGTTATGATGATATCAGGATGAATAATGGGATACAAAACCACTTATCATTTATATTTACCTCCCTTCTAAAACCATTATCGTTTGCCTCCAAAGACGATTTTCTACACATTGAGGCCGTCAAGGGTATAGAATTACTAGTCTCAAATCTATGCAGTAAGGCCGTCTCTTCTAATCTCTCAAAGGATATCGAGAGGGAGTTCG
>JAUXIU010000065.1 GCA_030620895.1 Deltaproteobacteria bacterium | reverse complement strand
TGCGGTTACAAAGAAATTTTCTAACAGTTTGCATAAAAACTTTGCCCCTTAGAAATACCAGAATGTGGTTGTTTCTGGCTAAGGTAAGTAATCAATAAACAATTTCTAATGGGGTTTGCTAAAAAAACACAGTTTTGCAGGTTTGTAGTATAGGGGAGTTTTAAAGTGAGTCCTGTCTGTAAAAAAGTTACTGCTCTTGTGACATCGGCCATACAACTTACATCTGATATAATTACCAGATTAGAAGAAAAGCTCTCTCAATCAATAGGTAAAGAGGTGGAGATAAAGGCAGAGGTGGATGAATCTATTGTGGGAGGTCTTATCATTCGTATGGAGGATAAGGTTGTGGACGCG
This sequence comes from Deltaproteobacteria bacterium, assembly GCA_030620895.1. Classification (GTDB taxonomy): domain Bacteria; phylum Desulfobacterota; class GWC2-55-46; order S146-70; family JAUXIU01; genus JAUXIU01. The sequence goes on along the minus strand of JAUXIU010000065.1, from coordinate 6,025 downwards.
AGTCTGCAGAAACAATTACGGATGATAAAGAAAGAGATGCTGAAGGGATAGGGGGTAGGCAAGCAAAAATGGAACTTAAGATAAGACCAGAAGAGATTACAGATTTCCTTCTAAAACAAATAAAAGGATATGAAACCAAGATTATCATTGAAGAGGTAGGAGAGGTAATCGAGGCAGGTGAGGGTATTGCAAGGGTCTCTGGCCTTCCCAATGTAATGGCCTCGGAGATGCTGGAATTTCCTGGTGGCATTTATGGTATCGCCTTGAACCTTGAGGTAGGAGAGGTAGGGGTAATGATACTGGGAGACTTTACCAACATACATAACGGGGTAGTGGTAAAGCGGACAGGAAGGTTGCTCTCGGCCCCTGTAGGGGAGCCCATGGTAGGCAGGGTGGTGAACGCCATTGGCCAGCCCCTGGATGGTAAAGGGCCTATAGATACAGACAAATATCGTCCCATAGAGGGTCAGACACCCAACGTGATAGAGAGACAACCGGTAAAAGAGCCCTTGCAGACAGGGCTTAAGCCTATTGACTCAATGATCCCTATAGGGCGGGGACAGCGTGAGCTGATTATCGGTGATAGACAGACAGGAAAGACGGCGATCATAGTTGATACTATTCTCAATCAGAAGGGTAAAGGTGTCTTTTGTGTCTATGTAGCCATCGGCCAGAAATTATCTAACGTAGTCAGCATCATAGAGACATTCGAGAAGGGAGGGGCAATGGAGTATACCACCATTGTTGTAGCGGCAGCATCTGATCCTGCGCCGATGCAGTATATAGCCCCCTATGCAGGATGTGCAATAGGTGAGGAGTTCAGGGATAATGGCAAACATGCTTTGCTCGTCTATGACGATCTTTATAAGCATGCTGTGGCTTACCGTCAGGTATCCCTCCTGCTCCGCAGGCCTCCAGGAAGGGAGGCATTCCCGGGGGATATATTTAATCTTCACTCCAGACTCTTAGAAAGGGCTGCCAAACTGAACGATGAAAAGGGAGGCGGCTCTCTTACAGCCATTCCCATTGTTGAAACCCAGGCAGGGGACTATTCGGCCTATATCCCGACAAATGTTATCTCGATTACTGACGGGCAGATTTATCTCGATAAAGACCTGTTTAATGCTGGCACAAGACCAGCCGTCCATGTAGGGCTTTCAGTATCACGAGTCGGGGGCAATGCCCAGATAAAGGCAATGAAGAAGGTGGCAGGAAAGCTCCGGCTTGAGCTTGCCCAATACCGAGAGTTGGCAACCTTTGCCAAATTCGGAACAGAATTGGATAAGGCCACACAAGTCCAGCTGAACCGAGGGGGAAAATTGATAGAGATATTAAAACAGGCTCAGTATCAACCCATGCCTGTAGAAGATCAGATAATAATTATCTGGGTAGCTGTAAATGGCTACCTCGACAATATCAGCAAAGAAAAGCTTAAGGAGTTTGAGGAAGGGTTCTTGCAATTTGTAAAGGATAAGTATCCACAACCGGTTGAAGAGATAAGGATTAAAGAGGATTTATCACAAGATTTGATAAATACCCTCAAGGGTATTGTAAAGGAATTCAGCGATGCATTCTGAACTTAAAGGCAATCTATGGAGTCAGTCAGGGAAATAAAAAGGAAGATCCGCAGCATCAAAAGTATTCAGCAAATTACGAGCGCAATGGAGCTCATTTCTGTCTCGAGACTCAGGAGATTGGCATCCAAGGTAAAGATGTCAAGGTCTTACATCAACCGACTTCGGGAGATCATAGAAAACCTCTCATTTACTCATGAACACCTAACTCATCCCCTGATGGTGACCAGAGTGCCACGTGCTATAGGCGTCTTGATTATAACATCAGATAGAGGATTGTGCGGGGCGTACAATTCAAACATAATACGTATCGCCCAGAGCTTTGTTGAAGATCAGAGCAGCAAAAGGGAGGTCAAGCTAATCCTCATTGGTAAAAAGGGATACGATTTTTTCAAAAAGAGGTCTTATCAGATCATAAAATATCAACCTCAACCTTCAAAGGGAATTACATTCGCTGACTCACATAATATTGCACAGGAGCTGATCAAGGGATACGCTGAAGAACGCTACGATGAGATATATCTTTTTTTTACTAAATTTACAACAGCAATCCATATCTACCCGACAAGTATAAAACTTCTTCCCTTTAAGTCCAGCGAAGTAAAGGGTGGAGAAGATGGGGTTGCTAAATTTACATCGGAATATATCTTTGAACCATCGAGAGAAAAAATATGGGAGACGCTTCTGCCAAGGTATGTTGAGACCCAGGTATACCAGGCAATCCTTGAATCTTTGACAAGTGAATATGGAGCACGGATGGTATCCATGAAGTCAGCTACAGAAAATGCCAAGCATTTGGTATCTGATCTCACTTTAATTTATAATAAAGCAAGACAGGCTGCCATCACTAAGGAATTATTAGAAATCACCTCGGTTACTGAAGCCCTTAGGTGTGGTCAACATTAAAATCGAATGTGGACTAAGAGGATATTATGAATGTAACAGGCAAGGTAGTTAAGGTAATAGGTCCGGTAGTAGACATTGAATTCTTCACAGAAGAACTACCAAAGGTATATCAGGCGATCGTGATCAAAAATCCTGAAACAGGGACTGATTTGATAGTAGAGGTAGCCCAGTACCTCTCGGATAATGTCATAAGGTGTATAGCCATGGCCTCTACTGATGGTCTTGTTCGGGGGATGGAGGCTATAGATACAGGTGCTCCCATTACAGTACCTGTAGGTCCTGAGACACTGGGGAGGCTATTTAATCTCCTGGGAGAACCTATTGATGAACTTGGAGATGTAAAGGCTAAGGCATGCTATCCAATCCACAGGTCGTCTCCATCATTAGAGGAACAGATGCCTGCTACTGTTTTATTTGAGACCGGCCTGAAGGTAATAGACCTCTTGGCACCATTTGCAAAGGGTGGTAAGGTAGGTCTGTTCGGAGGGGCTGGAGTGGGGAAGACAGTTCTGATAATGGAACTGATCAGGAATATTGCCACAGAACATGGTGGTTATTCTGTCTTTGCAGGTGTTGGAGAGAGGACAAGAGAAGGGAATGACCTGTGGCTTGAGATGAAGGAATCTGGCGTCCTTTCTAAAACGGTGTTGGTTTTTGGACAGATGAATGAACCACCAGGGGCCAGACTCAGGGTGGGATTGACAGGGGTAGCAATGGCCGAGTATTTTCGGGATGAAGAGGGAAAGGATATATTACTATTCATCGACAACATCTTCAGGTTTGTTCAGGCTGGGTCCGAGGTGTCTGCTCTCCTGGGACGCATGCCTTCAGCAGTTGGCTATCAGCCCACCCTTTCTACAGAAATGGGGGAACTCCAGGAAAGGATCACTTCGACAAACCGGGGGTCAATCACATCTGTCCAGGCTATCTATGTCCCGGCAGACGATATTACAGACCCGGCTCCTGCCACGACATTTTCCCATCTGGATTCAACCATTGTCCTGTCCAGAAAGATCGTAGAATTGGGCATCTATCCAGCGGTGGATCCCTTAGATTCTGCATCCAAGATGCTGGATCCCCGGGTGGTAGGAGAAGAACACTATACGGTAGCCAGAGAAGTTCAGCAGATACTTCAGAAGTACAAAGAGCTACAGGATATTATTGCTATCTTAGGTATGGAAGAGCTCTCGGAAGAAGACAAGGTAATCGTCTCACGGGCAAGAAAGATCGAGCGGTTTTTCTCACAACCCTTTTTTGTTGCCGAGCAATTTACAGGTCTTGCAGGTAAATATGTATCCCTTGCAGAAACTATCAGCGGGTTCAAGGAGATTGTTGAAGGTAAACATGACGATGTCCCTGAACAGGCCTTCTATATGGTTGGCAAAATAGATGAGGTCCTTGCCAAGGCGGAGAAGGTCAAGGAAGGGGTTGCAGGTGTTTGAGAAAAGTTTCAGTTTATCAGTACTAACAATAGACAAGGTGGCCTTTGAGGGAGATGTGGTATCTATTGTCGCACCTGGCAGCATGGGGTCATTTGGCATCCTAGTAGGGCATGCCCCCCTGGTAAGTAGTCTGGAAAGGGGAAAATTAAAGCTCCGGTACCTGGATAACAGAGAAGAGTTCATAGCCATCAGTGGTGGTTTCTTAGAGGTTAACGAAAAAGGGGAAGTAATTGTCTTGGCAGATAGCGAGGGATAAGGGAGGAAATAATTGACCCTCTGTATTTTAAAGGATTGTCCATAATTTTTTGATATTCTCAGCTTTTTTTGAGGTTCAAACACCTTCTTCATATTGTACTTGCTATATTGTTAAGAATATCAGGAGGTATGCAAGGAGAAACAAGGTTACCCAGACAACGGTTGAGCCGATAGGCCAGTGTTTGATTATATCTCCCGGATATCTCTCTTTTTCTCTATCTATTCTTTTCCTTTCCTGTTTTGTATAGCTTAAACCCGCATTTTTTGATAGATAGAGGATTGCCGTATCTGAGGCTATCTTACATGCTGCAAGGGGATTCTTGCAGAACCATGAAAGTGTCTGTGGTAAGAAAGATAAAAATATCTCTTCAAACTTAATTCCCAGTTGATACCATGGATTTATTATAAGTTCCATAAAGGCCTTTGCGCCTTTTTTGCAAAACTTTACTGGATCAAGGCTAGTTATTGCCTTACTTCTTACCAAAAGATATAAAAAACGCAAGCAGGCCCTGGCGCCTTTTCTATAAAACCAATCTGTATCAAGGGTAAGCGCCTCTTTAGGTTTTACCCGTTTAAAAAGCAAGGAAAAGACCAATCCGGTAAATAACAGTATCTGAAGTGTCCACACCACATGTTCGGCTGTGTATATGGAATACTCAATATCATGCGGGAGAATCTTGTATAGCGCATAGGGATAGACACCTATAAATATGCACAAAAATCCGGCCAATCCCATCGCCATGAGCATATTAAGAGGCGGCTCTTTCGGCCTCAGGCCGCAGTCATGGCCCAAGAAAATAAAGTATGTAAATTTCAGGCCCACGGATAGAAAGGTTCCAGAGGAAGCAAACATCAGCATGAGCCATATGGCGCCAAGATGTTCCTCGGCTGCTGCTGTAACCACCATGGATTTGCTTATGAATCCATTGAACAAAGGAAAGGCGGAGATGGATAACCCCGCAATCATACAGAGAATAAAAGTCAGGGGCATGGTCTTATACAGCCCCCCCAGTTCGGTCAGCTTGCTTTTTCCTGTCATATGGATAACCGACCCTGCCACCATAAAGAGCAGACCCTTGTAAAGTATATTGGAAAATGCATGGGCCGCTGCGCCGTTTATCCCCATCATGCTTCCTATTCCAACTCCCGCTATCATATACCCCACCTGACTTATTATGTGATAGGAAAGGAGCCTCCGGATATCATTTTCCAATACAGCATACACGACGCCATATATTGCCATCATTCCTCCCAACCATACCAGGATTTCGGCGCCCGGAAATGCCCTGATGAGCACATATACAGCGGTCTTTGTTGTGAAGGCGCTAAGGAATATAGCGCCTGTAACGGTAGCTTCCGGGTATGCATCAGCCAGCCAGGCATGAAGTGGTGGAACAGCGGCATTTAGCATAAAACCGAACAATATAAGATAAGATGACAATGCATTTAATCCTATAACTCCAAACTCGATAGAACCCGTCTGATGCACATGGATGATGATACCTGTGAGAAGGCAAAGACCTCCAAAGAGATGAACACAAAGATATCTCAATCCTGCCGTATAAGATGCCTCTGTCCCTTTCGCCCAGATAAGATATAAGGAAGATATAGTCATAATCTCCCAGAATATGAAGAGAGAGAGCATATCTCCCGCAAAAATAACACCTAAAGCGCTTCCAGCATAAAGAAGGGCTGCAATATGCTGTCCATCATCTTTAACACGAAGGGCGTAAAGGGCTGCTATAAAAGATACAATAGTAAATATGTATCCAAAGACCATACTAAGCCTGTCAACCTTGCCAAAAATAATCTTATGGTCTAAAAAGCTTACGGCCCAGTACGTGCCTT
>JAUXIU010000115.1 GCA_030620895.1 Deltaproteobacteria bacterium | reverse complement strand
GAAGTAGATGTACATGCCACAGAAACAACATACTCCTTCATTTAAATTATGCGGATGGTGGTGGCTGTACATCCTAAAAACTTATCATTTTCTATCTCCAACAGTGAAGATGCCCGCCTACAAGGCGGGGCTTACGGCGTACATCCTGTTAAAGAACTCACCATTTATAGACTGGATATATAAAATGCTGAAGAAATGTCTCTTTCTTAGTTATACAAATTAGAATCTAGTAGAAGTGGTTTGTATATATTATTCATTTCGATATGAAAGGTTGTATCAAAAGAAGGCTTGAAAAAACACACTTTCAGTAAGAAGTGGTGAGATTTTAGAGCAGGGCAATTCAAGGGACATCATACCTATTTTTTTTATCCCCCTTTATCCTTGTGTATTATGGTTTTTTTTAGACCAAGATCTAACCCTTAACCGGCATTAGAAAGTCTCAACAGGGCCAACCAGGCCATAAGGTAGAGTAAGGCAGCAATAACCTGTACGGCATGAAAACCGTAAGATAAGGCAACCATCATAATGAGTGTTGTCCCGATGACTGAGAAGGAACCGTTAATGCACCATGCCCAGGGGATAAGATCGGCCTGTCTTTTGCCGAGGATGAACATCCCTGTGGGAAAAGGGATACCCATAACCGCACCTAGTGGAAAAAGGAAAAGGAATGTAGTCAGAAACCTAAGCGTCATACCCATACCGATTATCCTATCAGTTACCGTCCCCAAGATGAGCAGGTAAAGAATAATAAATAAGGGGACGATAAGGATAGAATGAATGGAATACCTATCAATCAGCATGAAACGCCCTGAAAGATAGCTGCCCACACCAGTAGACAGAAGGAGTGAAAATAGTACAGCAGATATGGCATAGATGGGTTCACCAAGAACCGGTATCATCCTCTGGATCAGGACAATCTCAATGAAGATGTACCCCACACCTATTGCAGAGAAATAAACCGTTATGGGAAGCAAAAATCCTCTTTTAAAGATCGCCTCCCTTTTTACAACCAGTAAGGGGAGCATAATGAGAGCAAAGCCAGCCAATGCCGATTGTATCAGTATCCAGGGAAGGAGATAGCCACCCTCGATAAGGATACCCCACTTCCTTCCAACGCTCTCATACGTCTCTCTCATTCTCGTCATCTTGAAGGTATGGCCGAAGAATGGTCTATCATCTATAGATGGCGATATATCATAGATATATTCCCCTAAGAAGGTTTCCCTCCCCTCCCCTTCAAGAACCCTTTTGAACAATTCGTGATATAGGGGTCTTGGAAATTGATTAAAGCGATTCGCCTCATCTTCCTCCATTCCAGGATACCATATAAGATCGAACCTCTCCTCATTGCAGAACCCCTTCAGCAGATCGATATCCCTCTCGTCAAATCGGGTCTTTTTAAAGAGCAGTGTCATCACACCCCAGCTCCTTATGGCCATAATATTATCACCTACCTTCTCAATGCCTGAGACTTCCAATGCCTTTACGACCGTTGAAAGGAGCTTTATTTCCTGGCGTGGAGGAGGGAGAAGATATACGCTTGTCGAGATAACCCCGCCATCTTTTAGATGTTTCATATAATCGATAAATGCCTCAACCGTAAGGTTATATTCCTCTTGAAGGCCCTTGATGCCCGAAGATGATGCCCCAAGGGTGCCTGTCAGTGGAAGCTGTATAATGTCAAAGTTCAGATCTAACTCTTTAAGGATACTTCTGCCATAACCGTGTCTTATCTCTGCCTCCTTGTAAAGACCTCCTGAAAAACCTAGAAGGTTCTCCTTCATGGTCTGCAAGACAACTCCTCTCGTCTCTGCCCCCCACACCCCTGAAGCGCCATTTTCCAATGCCGAAAGGACCTCCATACCACCACCGGGCTCAACGATAAAGACATCTCCCACTTCCCTCAGACGGTAAGCAAGCGACGATGGCAGGTGTCGGAGGAATGAGATATCGTCCTCTCGACTTGTAACTGTGAATAGCCCCCCTCCGTTTATGGTAAAACCCAACTGCGAAGGGAGAGGGGACTGGTAGGTAAGGCTCATACCAGGGGCGGACCTCACAGCCGGGCTGTCAACGATATCAAGCCTGCCAGAGGGGGAAAAGATAGTTTCAACGACCCTTCCACCGGGGAAGTTTAAAATCGATGAAAGGTCCCTATAGGGCGATAATCTTATCTCAAGTATCCAGTTAGGGCCAAATGCTGCAAGCATCAAAAGGAAGAATGCCATGAGCGATAATACGAATTCTTTTGCCTTGGCAGGCATGTAAAAGAGCAAAGATGCCGATAGAGCTAGAGTTGATGCGACTACAACTGCCAGCTCCCCCCCTGATTTAGATAGGATGTAGAGTACCAGGACGCACCCTGTACTTGCCCCAACCATATCAGCCAGGTATATCCTGTGAACCAAACCACTTAGTTTCCTGATAGATAAGGAGATTATCATCCCTGATACTATGAAGGGGAGCGATAGGATAATATACTGGGCGAGGATCTTAAGGAACTCGAACCTGCTCCATGCGGCTTTGACAGGATCAAAGAGGATATGATTAGATAAGATAAACGACAGGATTACAATCAAGGAGAAGAGCGTTGCAAGGGTATACAATGCCCTTGACATATCCCAATCTACGAATCGCCTGAAGACCATAAGCATAGCGCCCCCCGCGCCTATCCCCATAAGCGCTATACTCACAGCCATAAATGCGAAGTGATAGCCCTGTGCAACTGAAAAAAGCCTTGTAAGTCCTATCTGATAGGTAAGGGTTGCTGTGGAGATGAGGTAGATGGCAAGATATATCCTTATCATGTAGATCTACTATAAGGTCTTATCTGTTTTATACCGTCAGGGTTGATTTTTATACACAACGTCATAAGTAGATGCGCATACAGTCTGTATAGTTACTCAAGCCTCTTGAGTATAAATTGACACCACATGTATATATGCTAATATTACAGATAGAATAGCATAATAAAATGATGCAACCAATAAACTTATTGAGTAATCAAATACAGCAGGTAGGAATAGGGACTGTTGTATATGCTCAGTAATTAGGTAGCACTTTTGGTATATTAAAGGCAACCAAAGGAGGTACCTAATGCAATATTCCCATCAAGTCATCGTTAAGCGGTGGTTACCAATTCTAAGCGAATATGAACGCACAAAATCTAAAGTAGAACCCCGTCCTTTTAAATTTGTGAAAGACCTCTGTAAAGCTCATCATATTTCCAGTAAAGAGCTTGCTCGTTATTACCGCAAATGGGTAGATCGTGGCAAGCTGCCTGAAGCTCTTCTGCCAAAGAAACGTGGCGCCAGACCAGGCAGCAGAAGAACCCCAAAGGAAATAGAAAGAAACATAGTAAAAGCCTACCGTCGGTTCGGTTCTAACCGGTATGAACTGGTACTTCTATTCAAACCCTACTACCTGGACAAAACACCTTCTCCAGCCACAATGGACAGGATCAAGGCAAGGTATCCTCTTAACGAAAAAGAGAAGAAGATCATCAAGCGTTATGAAAAAAAGACTCCAGGTGAACTGGCTCATATTGATGTTTCCAAGCTTACAAAGGACCTTAGGCTCTCCTTAAAAAACAAGGACCTCTATGTTGCCGCTCTCTGCGATGATTGCACTAGAGTTACCTATGCCGAAATTATAAAGGATAAAAAAGCTTCTACTCTTACCTACTTTATGGCACGATCCCTGTCATGGTTCAAGCAGCTTTACAGCTTCGAGTTTGAAAAGATCATGTCCGATAATGGAACAGAGTTCAAAGGAACTCTCGAAAGAGAGCATCCTTTTGAAACTATGTGCTCTGAATTAGGTATTAAGCACATATATACCAGACCTTACAGGCCCCAAACAAATGGCAAGATAGAGGCCTTCTTTAAGATCATAAAAAATGAGTTCTTCTGTCCCAATTCATTCGAATCAATAGAAGATATGGTCTTAAATCTTGGCAACTATCTTTTCGAATATAACCACCTAAGAAAGCATGGTGGATTGAATTATGAAACACCTTTTGATAAACTACAAAACGTTACCAAATTATTGAGCTAGTACAACATTTCCCATATTTCCATTTACTGACTTATCTAAAACACTAACCATTTAATCATAATTCCCCATATTCTAAACATAAATCCATTATTTTTTTACGAATATTTAGGGGAATCACAAAAATATGTGGTTTGTCCTTATATTCCTTGGGCAGGATAGGCGGTATGGAGAATGTCAGGTCGGCTGTGGCTGTCAAGGTGTCAACCGTTTCAATTATAATGGGTATAGGTGTTTACTGTGTGAATATCTTT
>JAUXIU010000012.1 GCA_030620895.1 Deltaproteobacteria bacterium | reverse complement strand
GAGTGCCTGGGCGAGGAGAGGTTCCTTCTCCTCATGTCGGACCACCTCTTTGACGGGACCGTATTGCACGACCTGGAGAAAGACCCCCCGGCTGAAGGTGAGGTCACCCTCGCGGTGGACCTCGACACCTCCAATCCGCTGGTAGACATGGACGATGTCACAAGGATCGCATGTGACGGCGGGCTGGTACGAGAGGTCGGCAAGGGCCTCGATGAATTCAACGGATTTGATACGGGCATATTCCTCTGCACGCACGCCCTCTTCGATGCCCTGGAATGGAGCGCAAGGGAAAAGGGCGATACCTCCCTCTCAGGGGGTATAAGGTTCCTGGCCGCTAACGGAAATGTCAATGCTTTCGATGTGAGCAAAAGGTTCTGGATAGACGTGGACGACGAGGAGGCCCTTGAAAGGGCCGAGGATGCGCTCATCGAAATGCTCAAGGGTAAGCCCGCGGACGGTCCGGTATCCCGTCTTCTGAACCGCCCGCTGTCAATGAGGCTTTCGCACCACCTCGCACGAACCTCCGTCACACCGAACCAGATATCGTTCTTTTCCTTTATCCTCTCCCTTGCGGCCGCATGGCTTTTCGCAAAGCAAGGTTATCTGTCCTTGGCCGCAGGCGCGGTGCTTGCGCAAGCGGCATCCGTCGTTGACGGCTGCGACGGCGAAGTGGCGCGATTAAAATTCCTTGAGAGCGACTTTGGCGGATGGTTCGATGCCGTACTCGACCGCTATGCAGACGCACTGTTGCTCTTCGGCCTCACCTGGCACACCTTCTCTCTAAGTGCTCGAGGGCTCGACCTATTCGTGGGCTTCATGGCAATAATCGGCTCCTTCATGTTGAGCTACACGGCCGACAAGTACGATGGCCTCATGAGGTCGAGGATAGAAAAAGGCGGCGGGCTTCGCATGGGTCGAGATGTGAGGGTGTTTCTGATCTTCGTCGGGGCCTTGCTGAACCAGCCGTTTCTGACCCTCCTCGTCATAGCCGTTCTTATGAACCTGGAGACCGCCCGCAGGGTGGTGGTCTGTCGCAATGCGTAGCATCGATTGTGTCAAAAAAGAAATAGAAGCTGTAATCGCCGCATCCCCCGTGCCCGAAGACCCAATACATTCGAAGAACACCCTTGAGTGGCTCTTGAGGCTCAAGCCCGATGCGGACGAGGCCCTTAAGCTCGCCGCCCTTGGGCACGACATCGGCCGGGCTATGGAGGAACGCAAGGTAAGGTGTGTTGACTTCGGAAATTTTGACGAGTTCAAGGCCGCCCATGCAAGAAACAGCGCCGATATACTCGGGGAGGTCATGGTGAATTGCGGCGTGGAAGGGGGTATGGCCGAAGAGGTCTGTCATCTCGTCCGTCTCCACGAGGTGGGCGGCGACCCGCGCTCAGACCTCTTGAAGGATGCCGACGGGATATCCTATTTTGACGTGAACCTCCCCCTGTACTTCGAGCGTAACGGCTGGGATGAGACGAAACGCAGGTCCGTATGGGGCTTTCGGCGGCTTTCGGAGAGGATGAAAAAGATAGTGGTGGGCATGACCTACGAAAAGGAAGAGCTCAATAGGCTGCTCAGGAATGCCATCAAGAATGCCGGAAGATAGTTTTGGCAATAATCAGATCAAGTCTTTATCTGCCCGCATAAATGTGGTTCGTAAGTACTGGGTGGTATTGAGGACGCAGGTATCAGGTCAAACGATACTGGAATCGGACAGAAATTTATGTTTATAAAAACACCGGGGTAGATTTTGGTCATGGTATCTGTCCCGAGGTTGCAAGGAATCTTTTGAAAGGATAATAATGGAAAAAGTTCTTCTTTCTTTTCGTAACCGTTAATTTTCTAATCTGCTTTAAAGTGATGATTATTAGGTGAAAATCACAACTTAAAGACATCAGTTCCGAATTTGCACCTTGGTTTTTTATCGAAGTTCAACTTCAATGATTTTTGTTTTCCAGTGTTACTTACTCTCAAGCATCCTGCCGACCATCGGCACAAAGACAACACCTGAAATATGTTTGACCTCCAGATTACCCTTTACCTTTGTTACCAGCGTCAGGGTCTGGTAGTATGTGGTGCTTCCGACGGGGATAATGAGTCTTCCCCCCTCCTTGAGCTGTTTTATAAGAGGCGGCGGTATATGGTTTGCCGCTGCTGTTACCATAATGGCATCAAAGGGCCCCTCTTCCTCCCATCCGTAGTAACCGTCCCCGTATTTGACTTTCGCATTCTTGTATCCAAGGTCGTTCAGTCGTCTTTCCGCGGCTTCTGCCAGTCTCTTCCTGATCTCTATGGTTCTTACATCTGCCACGATCTCGGCAAGGATGGCCGCCTGGTATGCCGAACCTGTTCCTATCTCCAGTACCCTCTCACCTCCACTTAACTTTAGCTCTTCAGTCATCAGGGCGACTATGTAAGGTTGGGATATGGTCTGTCCCTCACCGATGGGGAGGGGATGGTCTGAATAGCTGGCTCTTCTTACAGAAGGGGGGACAAAGAGGTGCCTCTTTACCTTTTTCATAGCTTTAAGGACCCTATTATCGGTTATCCCCCTTCCCGCTATATCCCTTTCTACCATCAGGTTGCGTTGGCGGGTGAAGTCAGCATCGTCAGAGGCAGCGTGGGAGATGACAGAAAATGTGGTGTTTGGGATAAATGCGAGAATGAATAAAATTATTATTAAATATCTGGACATGGAGGTCTTTTTATTTTTGCTTAACGGATGATAGAACAACTAAGTGAAGATGCCCCGCCCACAGGGCGGGGCATCTTGACAGCAAGGAAGTTTCCATTACTTTAGCACGCCTTGACCCCGCCTACAAGGCGGGGCTTACGGCGTGCATCCTGTTATGTATCTCTTTAACCTTTCAATGACTTTTTCTTTACCGAGAAGTACAAAGATATTTTCCAGCTCTATTCCACGAAGCCTTCCCGTAAGTGCTGCTCTTATAGGCATGAGGAGCTGTTTACCGTTCTTCCCTGTAACCTCTCTTAGGTTATTTACAATATCCTTATAGCTGTCGACACTGAGCTTTTCTTTTTTTTCAACCTCCTCGAATAATGCCTTCAGGAGCATTTTGACATGATTTTCTTCAAGCACCTTAATTGCGTCTTCATTATAGACGGGTTCTCCCAGAAACGGTTCCAGCAGGAGGGCGATATCTTTAATAGTCCGGGCATCTCCTCTTACTGCCCTGATGGCATCTTTCAGCCAGGCATAAGGGAGATCCTTTTTGAGATGCAACCTGGTCATCTTCACAAGGGTATCTGTATCTGTTTGTTCGAGATAATCCCGGTTAAGCCTCTTTAGCGCTGCAATATCAAAGATAGACGGGGACCTGGAAAGCCTTTTCATGGTAAATTTATCTACCGCCTCTTGAATAGAGAGGAGCCTCTTGTCTGGCGACCAGCCGAGGTGGCAGAGGTGATTGATAATCCCGTCTCTTAAGAAGCCATCCTCTCGTAGATTCTTTATCGAGGCCATACCATAACGTTTACTTAACGGTGTTTTATCAGGACCGAGTATAAGGGGGAGGTGTGCGTATAGTGGAATATCCATATCCAGTGCCTCATAGAGGAGTATCTGCCGAGGTGTATTTGAGAGGTGGTCTTCACCTCTTATTACATGGGTTATTTTCATTAGAGCGTCGTCTATAACAACGGCAAAATTGTAGGTAGCAACCATATCAGAACCGACTATTATGAAATCACCAAAGGTGCTTGCATCAAAGGAGAGACTTTCATGTACTCCATCTATAAACGAAACCTCCTTTTCAGGTACTGCAAACCTTATGACAGGGTTTATGTCTTTAGGTCTCTCCATCTCACGGAGAGCCCTGCACCTCCCGTCATACCTTGGCGGTATCCCATTTGACTGTTGCTTCTCTCTTAGTTCTCTGAGTCTCTCTACTGTACAGTAACATAGATAAGCACTGCCACTGTCGAGCAATCTCTCCGCATATTCTTTATATATATCCACCCTTTCTGACTGTCTGTAGTGGTTGGAGGGCCCTGAAATATCCGGGCCTTCATCCCACTCCAGTCCAAGCCATTTTAGATCATCAATAATGGATGATTCATACGATCTTTCAGACCTCTTAAGGTCTGTATCTTCTATCCTTAGTATGAAAGAGCCCGAGTGATGTTTTGCAAAGAGCCAGTTGAAGAGTGCTGTCCTTGCATTTCCAATATGAAGGTGTCCCGTTGGACTGGGTGCAAATCTAGTTCTTGTCTGATTTCTAGCTGTCACTCCTCTGATCCCTTTATCAATGCGACTGCATATGCAGAAATACCCTCGTTTCTTCCTGTAAAACCCAGCCCTTCAGTTGTTGTTGCCTTTATATTTATAAGAGAGCTGTTGCAGGAGAGCGTTCTGGCTATGTTCGCTGTCATGGCCGGCATATATTCTACAAGGCGGGGGCCCTGTGCAACTATTGTGGAATCTATATTTACGAGGGTAAACCCTTTGGTTCTAAAGAGCTTATAAACATTCCCGAGGAGTTCCAGGCTGGATATATCCTTGTATAGGGGATCTGTATCAGGGAAATGTCTGCCGATATCGCCTTCAGCCATTGCGCCGAGTAAGGCATCGCATATGGCATGGATTAGAACATCTGCATCAGAGTGACCAGAGAGACCGGAATGAAATTTTATATCAACACCACCCAGAACAAGTCTTCTTTTCTCTACAAGTTTATGGGCATCAAACCCAAAGCCTACTCGCATCTTTAATGTTCATCCCCACTTCCTTACCATTTAATAACGCTTCTCCAACCATTATGTCTTCAGGTGTCGTTATTTTTATGTTCTCATAAAGGCCTTCCACAACGGAGACCTTGTACCCGAGCCATTCTACAATTGCAGAGTCATCGGTGCTGTAAAATCCATCTTCAAATGCCTTCTTATGGGCATTTATTAGTATCTCCGCCTTAAAGGCCTGCGGTGTCTGCACCGCCCATAGCGGCTCCCTTGGTATAGTCCTCCTGACAGTGCCATCTTGAACCTCCTTGATGGTATCTTTGACAGGAACGGCTGAAATGGCACATCCGGTCTTCTTTGCCTCTTTGATAACCCCTTCTATCAAGGCGGGGGTAACAAACGGTCTTACACCGTCATGAACGACAACTATATCCCAGGATACTGAAAGACTATCAAGTGCAGCCCTGACAGAATCCTGCCTCTCTTTACCACCGGATACTATCTTGATTACCTTCTTGTATCTAAAACGCCCTACGATCTCCTCCTGGCAGATATCCTCGTCACCCTTGGGAACAACCAGGACAAGGGCGTCTATGTGAGGTGATCCCTCAAAGACAGCAACTGTATGTGCAAGTATAGGTCTTCCTGCAAGTGAGATAAAAGGCTTCTTTTTGAAGCCCATTCTCTTGCCGATTCCGGCTGATGGTATGATTGCAGCGGTCTTCACACAATCTCTCTCGGATAAAAAAACACCCTGGTATATGAAACCAGGGTGGAATTTATATAGAACTAATTAATGCCTGTGTAGGCAAACTCTCTTTTTGCCTCTTCCTTTAACTTTGAGAATATCATCCTGCCTCCGGTTGTGTCGAGGATACTGGTTATAGCGATATCAACCTCCTTCCCCAGATGCCTTTTGGCATTGTCTATGACAACCATCGTTCCATCCTCGAGATAACCCACGCCCTGACCGTACTCCTTGCCCTCTTTTAATACCATGATATTCATAGTTTCACCTGGCAGGATCAGAGGTTTTAATGCACTGGCAAGCTGGGTTATGCTGGATACAGCAACCCCCTGGAGTTCTGCAACCTTGATAAGATTTGAATCATTAGTTAATACCCTTGCATTGAGTTCCTTTGCAAGTGCTACAAGCCGTGCGTCGACCTCCTTAATCTCAGGAAAGTCCTTGTCAGTTATGACTACATCCACATCCTTCTGTTCCTGAATCCTGTGGAGGACATTGAGCCCCCTCTTCCCTTTTGCTTTTCTTATCGGGTCTGGCGAATCTGCTATATGCTGTAATTCTCCAAGTACGAACTGCGGTATCATAATAGTGGCGGTTATAAAGCCGGTATCACATATATCTGCAATCCTTCCATCTATAATTACACTTGTGTCTAATATCTTGATATCGCTTCTCCCCGTATGTTCAATCTTTGAGGAGTTACCTCCACCGAGGATTGCCAACTCCGCTCCTTTCTTCAAACCTATACTTAATCCCAGGTATCCTAAAATACAATTAGTAAAGAAATAGGCAGCGAATTCAAGGTAGCGATTATCAAAGAAGTTGAGTACGAGTGGATAGGTAAGGAGGTTTGCTACTACCAGGCCAGTTATGATGCCGAAAGCACCTCCCATAACTACTTTTAATGGTGCCTTATTTATCCTTTCTTCAAAGATAATTGCAAGGATTGCTATAATAAAGCCACTTATTGACCCGAGGATGGCAAGATCTTTACCTACTATTTCTAATGCAACGAGATACGCGCTCGAGGATGCAAACAAAACTAAAAGAACTCTCATTAAAAGCATGCACTATCACCTCCTTATTACGCGCAGAGTTCGCTTTAGAAGCTCATTAAACGATCCAGTTCCTTCTCTATTCTATCCTCTTTTGTCTTTTTTGCTATCGATAGTTCTTTTATCAAGAGATTTCGCGCGGTATCCATCATCTTTCTCTCACCGAAAGAAAGATCTTTGTCTGTCTTAAGGAGATATATATCCCTTAAGACCTTGGCTACCTCAATGACACAGCCCGTCTTTATCTTATTCATATATTCCCTATACCTGCGATTCCATGTCTGGTTATCCATTACGATATCACTTCTCTCTTTAAGTACAGCATAAACTTTTAGTACAACACTCTTGTCGACTATCCTTCTAAGTCCAACAGATTCGGCATTATCTACGGGAATCATAATCTTTGCACCACTTTCCAGTATTTGGATAATGTAAAACTTTTGAGTCTTGCCTGAAATCGCCTTGTTTTCAATAGAGGCAATTTTGCCCACACCGTGGGCTGGATATACGGCTAAGTCTCCAATCTTAAACATTTTTCACCCATTTTCTTTGAATATGTTAGACTTAAATATAATTATCAGGAAGGTTTACAAAGATCCCCATAAAAATATAACACAACATATCTTAAAAGTCAAAAAACATTATTATGTCAAGCATATGTAGAAATGTCTGTTTTTATTCTTTTTTTAAGGTCTAGAGTGTTTCTAACGCCATCTTTTTCCCCCTCTTGACACATATTTTATGTAAGTATATCCTTTCAAAAATATCGCTGTATCGTATAGACTTCAATATTAAAAAGGGGACGATATGTCACTTCCAGAGGTAATAAGATCACTCCTTGAACCTTCTGCCTATCCGGAAAGACCGTCAGGCGTTGAACTCAAACAGACACATATATCCTACCTCTTCTTTACTCCAGAATATGTCTATAAGATAAAGAAACCTGTGAATTTCGGCTTTTTGGATTTCACGACACTTGAGAAGAGGCGTTTTTATTGTCATCAGGAATTGACATTGAACAGGCGGATGACAGAAGGTGTGTATATCAATGTTCTTCCTATTGTGAAGAAGGGTAGTGGGGAAATAACGGTAGGAGGAAAAGGCAAGACTATAGAGTATGCTGTAAAGATGAAAAGGCTTCCCCCAGAGATGATGTTGAACAGGATGCTCGAAGATGGCAGAATCTCAAATGATATTGTAAAAGAGACCGCACGTGTCATTGCAAATTTCCATCTAAAGGCAGATTCCACTAAGGAGATTTCCAGATACGGACTTCCTGCAGTGCTACGGAGAAATTCAGAAGAAAACTTTATGCAGACAGAGGGGTTTATAAAGAGGACGATCTCCCAGAAACAGTTTAAGGAGATTTCAAGATATACCAGAGCGATGCTTGAAGATAGTCAGGGGTTGTTTATCCAGAGGGTGGAAGAGGGTAATATAAAGGATCTGCATGGCGATATCCATTCTGACCATGTATGTATATCAGATGGCATACAGATATTCGATTGTATAGAGTTCAACGAACGCTTCAGATATTCGGATGTAGTGTCTGACATGGCCTTCCTGGCTATAGACCTGGACTTCTACAATAGACATGACCTTTCTAAGGTATTTGCTGAAGCATATTTTGAGACTACAAAAGACAAGGCGGGCAGAAAGCTCCTCGACTTTTATAAATGTTACAGGGCCTATGTTAGAGGCAAGGTTGAGGGGTTTAAACTGGACGAAGAAGAGGTTCCTGATGGTGAAAAAGAGGCCTCGAAAATAAGAGCAATGAGGTATTTCCATCTTGCCGATCTTTATGCTACAGGAGGTTTCAGACCAACACTGACAGTTGTGTGCGGCCTTTCCGGTACCGGTAAGAGCACGGTAGCCGGCATACTGTCAGAAAGACTGGAAATTGATATTATATCATCTGATGTGGTAAGAAAGGATCTGGCGGGTATCTCTCAAAGTGAACACAGGTTCGAGGGTTTTGAAGAGGGGATATACTCAAGGCATTTTACGGAGAAGGCATATGCAGAGATTATTAAAAGGGGTCTATCAAGGCTAAAAGAAGGGCGCTCTGTAATCCTCGATGCAACATTCTCGAAGGCAGACCACAGGGATGCTATTGTAAAGGCGGCAGAGAATATCGGGGCTAATGTCCACATTATAGAATGCACTACTGGTGAGGATGCTATAAGGGGGCGCCTGAAAAAGAGGTTTAAGGAGAAGGATGTTGTCTCTGACGCGAGATGGGAGATATACAAGAGACAGAAGGAGTTATACGAAAGGATAGATTACCCTCATATTACATTGAATACATCAGTTTTTAAAGAAGAGTCTATTATCAGTCTCCTTACAAAGATTTTAGGTTGAACTGTGGATATAAGGCATGTTTTAATGAATAATTATTAAACCCAGATTATGCACGAAATGGACAAATCATCGTAGCCGAAGGCTTTAGCCTGCAGCAGGGACTGTCCCTAGAAAGCTATTGCTTAGGTTGTTAGGTTAGGGTTAGGATACCAGGTTGGTCAGTATTCGTTAATCGTTAATCGTGAATAGTGAATCGCAACTCGAAACCCGAACCACGAATCACGAACGACGGTTTTTTATTCTTTAAAAAAATCTGTGTAATCAATTATTAATTAGATAATGGGAAAACACATTGCCATAGTACTTGTGAGTGGTGGAATGGATAGCTGTGTTACGGCAGCCATCGCAAACATCGATAATAGATTAGTCTTTCTGCATATCAACTACGGTCAGAGGACAGAGGAAAGGGAGCTAAGGGCATTCAATGAGATGGCAGATTTCTACAGAGTTGAGAAGAGGCTGGTAGTGGAACTCAGGTATCTCAAGGATATAGGTGGTTCTGCCCTGACAGATGAGAAGATAGAGGTTCCAACTCAACGCTCACAGCCTGTCACTCGCCAAGGTGAGGTCCCCCCGACTTATGTCCCCTTCAGGAATGCCAATATGCTGGCTGTGGCAGTGTCGTGGGCTGAGGTTATAGGCGCAACGAGGATATACATAGGTGCAGTAGAAGAGGATAGTTCAGGCTATCCCGACTGCAGGGAGATATTCTACAGGGCATTCGATAAGGTGATAGATGCAGGGACAAGGCCTGAGACGAAGATAGAGATAATTACGCCTTTAATTCACATAAGAAAGGGTGATATCGTGAAAAAAGGGGTATTACTTATGGCACCCTTTCATCTCACGTGGTCATGTTACAGGGAAAGTAATGTCGCATGCGGCGAATGTGATTCGTGTCTCCTTCGACTCAAAGGATTTAGAGATGCAAACAAAGATGACCCGATAACGTACAGGGTGAAGAGTGCTGACAATAGCTATTAAGGGCTTTCTTAATAACGAAATGGTGCCAGGCAGGGAATGTCTCTATGAGCAATAGGGGTTTGTAAGAGCACCTTAAGGGAGGAAGAACTATGATCTGGAACTTCGCAATGCATATCCTTATCGGCCTGCTGGGAAAGGAGTTCTTTACGTTTACACCAAGAGGTATCTTTTTTTGCATCCTGGTTGTTGTTGCTACACAGGTGATGGACCTCATCAGTATTTACAGGGAGAATAAAAAGAAGGTCGAAAATGCCCCTGCTAAAGAGCGTATGGCAAAGATGAAAACCTTTAAGAAGGATTTTATAGCAACATTACCGCAACTCTACGCCAAAAACGTGGGTATTTATACCATGGTTATATTGGTATCAGCAGAGTTTGCCAGATATTCGAATATTGGTGTATGATAAACAATTCACGATACTATTTGCTCAATCGTCAATCTTCAATTGTGTATCGTGGTTGCGGGTTGCGGGTTGCGAGTTACGGGTTTCGATTCACGATTCACGAGCTACGGCTTTTTCATTCTTTAATCTTCAATCGTCAATATGCAATTCCCTGGGACAGCCCCTCGTCCATTGACATTTGTATCAAAAATATTTTAAACTTAGTTTGAGTTTTTTTGGTGGTTGTAATCTTACTA
Organism: Deltaproteobacteria bacterium; assembly: GCA_030620895.1. Lineage (GTDB taxonomy): Bacteria > Desulfobacterota > GWC2-55-46 > S146-70 > JAUXIU01 > JAUXIU01. The sequence goes on along the minus strand of JAUXIU010000012.1, from coordinate 1,843 downwards.
AATGGCTGTAAGGTATCTGTTAAACCCAGATTATGCATGAAATGGACAAACCATCGTAGCATTGCACCCAAAAGGTGAAACCAATTTTACGCAAATAGCGAAACCTAAAGGTTCCGACTACGTTCGTGCATAATATCTGTTAAACAAAGGAGCTCTTTATGACATTCATAGAATACCTTAAACATAAGAAGAGTATCGATGTTGCGGATGCTGACATAACGAAATTTATGGATAAATATTTTGAGGAATATCGTGAATTTTTATTGAAGCTCAAGGATGGATGTGGTCCTGAGGAAGGGTAGTCCCTCTTCCTGGCATGATGATACGGATGAATGTAGAGGTCAGCATTACGGTTAGGCCCTAATAAGGAGAGACTCTCTCTTCCCCAGGGTTAAATAGATGCATCTCAACCGGTTCTATAAGAGGATAAGTGTATTCCATCACATCTAGTTTCTTGACTACGATACCCTTGATTGAACCTGCTACAACTATTTTCATATTCTTTCTATAAGTCAGGGGATCAAGGTAACCGATAGCATTTATAAGAAACCTGCCCTGAGGAGGCTCAGAACCACCAGCCTCGCCGGTCCGTTTGCTGGGGATATGAAGTACCTCAATGATGCTTCTATCTTTAAGATTATTTGTGGATATTATAATGCCACCCCATATAATTTTTTGGTTACTATAGGTATCTGGTTCTATCTGCACCATAGAAGGCGTAATACTTCTGTCTACACCCCTTCTTGCCTCTCTTGAGATGACAGAACCGCAGCCGCTTAAAAGGATGATTATGGCTATAAGAATTATTTTCCTCATGGATATATATTACAACTACTCTCCGTGGATGGTCAATGTTTAAGATTACTTCCTTTTCTGAGATAGAGGCCGGGAGGCTTGCCCCTTATGCGATGAAGAGTAAGGACTCAAAGGGACGCCGATTTAAGGAACCCGAACATCCCTTCAGGTCATCGTTTCAGAGGGACAGGGACAGAATAATCCACTGCAATGCATTCAGGAGGCTCGAATATAAGACGCAGGTCTTTGTCTATCATGAAGGGGATCACTACAGGACACGTCTAACGCACACGATTGAGGTGGCACAGATATCGCGTAGTATAGCAAGGGCTCTTGGAATAAATGAGGACCTATCTGAAGCCATAGCGCTTGCACACGACCTGGGTCATCCGCCTTTTGGGCATACAGGTGAGGAGGTACTGAACCACCTTATGGAGGGATACGGGGGTTTTGAACACAATCTTCAGTCTTTAAGGATCGTCGAAAATCTGGAAAGGCGCTATCCTGCCTTTAGAGGTCTCAACCTGACATGGGAGGTAAGGGAGGGGATAGTAAGACACAGCTCTGAGCATGACAGGCCGGAGGTATTGAAGGAATATCAGCCAGAAAAGGCACTATGTCTTGAAGCCCAGATAGTTGATATAGCCGATGAGATTGCTTACAACAACCACGATATAGATGATGGTCTTTCATCTTCGATGCTGGATTTAAAAGATATGGAAGATGTGGAACTTTGGCAAAGGAACTATGAACGGATTAAGGAAAAACATCCAGAAGGGGATTTCAAGATTAATAAGGCGCAGACTATAATAAGCATTATAAATAAACAGGTTACAGACATTGTGAATGAAATATTAAAGAATGTCAGGGATCATAATATAAGGAGTGCCGAAGATGTAAGGGAGATCGGGTACCCTGTTGCGGTGTTTAGTGAGGTGATGAAAAAAAAGAACGGCGAACTCAAGATATTCTTGAAGGAGAATCTCGATAACCACCACAGGGTTATTAGAATGGCAGATAAGGCACGCCGTATATTGAGGAAGCTCTT
>JAUXIU010000021.1 GCA_030620895.1 Deltaproteobacteria bacterium | reverse complement strand
TGACCCCATGAAGCCCAGGGAGATTATCCCCGACAACCCTTCTTTTAGGAGGATCGGTATCACGAAGGATGATTTTATGCCGTGACCGACCATGGGTACGAGGTAGCCCGGGATCTCTTCTTTTTCACTTACCAAAAAGCCTCGTGGATTATCACAGAGTTTTCTTTCCTCTTCTGGTAAGAGTCTGACGGTCTTAACCTGTTTCTTGCCCTTGTGGGTGGCGTCTACGGCATATATTTGTGCGATATCTTTATTGTCTGTGTCGAGCAGGGCCACACTTGTAGAGTCACATGGGAAGAAATCATGCATGCGGGTGAGTATCGTATCAACTATTTTGTTGGTATCCAGAACCGAGAGGATGGTCCGGTCGATCTCGCTTATCGTGGAAATGGCATTGAACTGTCTATCCAGGAGGCTGGCCATTGTATTAAATGATTCTGCAAGTTCTTCAAACTCGTCGCCACTCGTAACGTTAACCTTGGTCTTAAAGTCCCTGTTCGAAATGCGTCGAGTTCCCTCCTGTAGCTTTTCCAGCGGCACCAGGTTCTTCCGTATCTGGATAACGCTAAGGAGTAATACCACCCAGAGTGACAGGAGGGCGACGAGGGGGAATATCTTTTTGAAATTGGCCATGGGTGCGAGCACATTGGCCTTAGATTCGCTCAACACCACTGTCCACTTTGGTGTGAAAAACTCGTTCTTAAGGAAGAGTAACCAGTAGCTTGCCAGATAGTCTCCACTATCACCATGTTGCCACGCGAATTGCCCCGATGCAGAGCGGCCCATCCTGAGGACCGTTTCTTCAGGGAAAGATACGGGGCCTGAAAGTGTACTGAAGATGATGTTGTTCGACTGATCCAGAACAGAGAGTTCGGTCATGGGAGGCAATGTATCTGTATCCCCCACACCCCAAAGGTAAGAGCTACGGATTTCACCAACAAATATCCCCTCTCTCAGGTCCTGTGGGTCGAGGGCCATGCTGATAAAAACCTGTGAAGATATATCCGGGTAATATCGGCTGGCCACAAGGACCTTGCCGGAGCTCAGGTGTTTCTCCTCCGCCGTGGTGAGGGCTGGTGGATTATTTATACGGCCGAAGAGTGGCAGAGGACTGCTGCTTTTCGTATGAATTACCAGCCCCTCGAAATGCTCTTTCAGGTATTCAACGAACCCTTTATTCAGGGTTTGAACGGCATCTCTGCTAGAGCTATAATTGGATGCAACGAGTTTCATCTCGGCCTTAAGAAACAAGAGCCGCTCATAAATGGTCATCCCTGTGGCCTTGCTCGCACGATGGAGCCTCCTCTGACTCTGTTCGTTGAGGTTTTTGGTTACATGGATGAAAGATAAGGTGGCAAGGACTGTGATGGGTATGAGGGCACAGATGATGAAGAGGGTGAAGATCCGGCGTGCCACCCTGCTGCGAAGGAATGTTATGTCAATTCTCATAGCACTACCATATTAGCACATTAGAACTCCGAGCCCAGGCCTATAAATACCCCATCATTGGCGCGGACGATATCGTCCTGGCTAAGGGGATTGTTGAGAGTTGCTCTATAATCACCATCCTTGCCCATGCTGAAAAGGTCGAAATCTGAATTAAGAGGTTTTAGAAACCGGTCCTTCCGTGTTTGCCCTGGCGTTGACGTTGCGTAATCGAGGTATTTATAAGGATTGCCCCAGGGGTCCAGGAGACCTCCCTTTCCCACATCGACGAGGGTGCCGGGCATTGCCTTCTTGGTCATCTTGAATGTGAGGATATCACTTTCAAGCGAACGAATATCCAATATGGCCTTATTGATTTCCGTCTTTTCTTTATAGTTTGAGTATACAGGGATAACGATGCCGGCTAGTGTGCCTATTATCGCTATTGTGAAAATAAGCTCAAAGATGGTAAAGCCACGAAGGGCCGTCTTTTGCCTCATACTCACAAGAATAGCCTCGAACACCTTGGATAGAATCCCTTAAGTCTAAAAAGACTCATGGTATGGGTAACGCGATACTGTAAAACCCTTCCGGAGGTTATGGCCCTTTAAAGAATTAGAGTAAACTAAAATATACTTGCATATATCTTGAACTTTTTCAATAGTACAAAGGCACCTAGTTTCAGCACCTAGTTTTCTATGTCTCCCCAAAGTGATATTGTCCTAAAACACCAAAGTAGATAATGTCCTTTCCGGCCACAAATACCTCCCTTCAAAAGGAAGATATTATAGGCCACCCTTTAGGACATTTCTAAATTGGCTTGACAACAATCCTTATTTGCCTTGACACTATTTTAGTTAGCAGATAATATCATTTTCTGGAATTATATAATAATAGGTTAAGACTGTTCGGTTGATTGCATCATTGAAAAATGCAAAATACCGTCGTGCGTGTTTCGTGGTTCGTAGTTCGATACACGATTCACGAATCAGGAATTATGCTTTAAGAACGAATTCGTGAATTATCTAGGATAAGATGGTCTCAAACCCTAGTGGCTAAAATCAGTGAAAGATATCATTATAAATTCCTACAAAGAGAGCCTTAAGGTCAAAGAGCTTTTCTTCAAGAAGAATGTCGACCTCGTATCCTTTGCGGCCGAGACCATTGCAGATGTATTCACATCTGGTGGAAAGTTGCTTACTATAGGTAACGGGGGAAGCGCGGCAGACGCACAGCATATAGCCGCCGAGTTTGTCAACAGGTTCGTTATAGAACGCCCTCCCCTCCCTGCAATCGCTCTTACCACCGATACATCTATCCTTACATGCATAGGTAATGATTACAGCTTTGATCAGATCTTCTCAAAACAGGTAAAGGCCCTGGGCAGGGAGGGTGATGTGCTCCTCGCAATCTCAACCAGCGGGAACTCTTCCAATGTACTAAAGGCATTAAAGACAGCCACTGACAATGGTATAAAGACTATTGGCCTGACCGGAAGGGATGGGGGCAGAATGGCCAAGAAGGTCGATGTATTGCTTAATGTGGAATCTGATACCACTGCAAGGATACAGGAGATCCATATCACGGTCTGCCATATCATTTGTGAACTTGTGGACCATATACTATTCCAGCAGGCAGGTAGATATTGAAAAAAAGCATAAAGCCAGTTTCCCTCAAAGGTCTCAAAACCTACTCCTTAAGAGAGAGAAGAAGCAAAGTAGAGACAAGGGATTTTGCCAGCCCGATGAGCAAAGGGGCCTCCTTCTCTGAATTCCTCGATTCACTTCCCAATATACTGGCAGCCAGAGAGATTAAAGAGGTCGTAAAGGCTGTAATAAATGCTCATCATAAGGAGAGGATGGTCGTGGTGGGGATGGGCGCCCATGTTATAAAAGTGGGGCTTGGACCTGTTATCATAGATCTTATGGAAAGGGGTATTGTAGATGCCGTTGTGATGAACGGTGCAGGTATTGTCCATGACTTTGAAATCGCATACGCAGGAAAAACATCTGAGGATGTGGCGGCGGAGCTAGGAAAGGGTCTGTTCGGCATGGCAGAAGAGACGGGTAGTTTGCTGAACAGGGCCATAAGCCGGGGTGTTAAGAGAAGGTGGGGCATAGGGAGGTCTGTGGGGGAAATGATAGACAATTCGAGGTATCCATATAAGGGATTGAGTATATTGGCCGCTGGTGCCAGGCTGGGTATCCCTATAACCGTTCATGTGGCAATAGGGACGGATATATTGCACATTCATCCCCAGATGGATGGAAGGGCGACGGGTGAAGGCAGCCATATAGACTTCAGGTTATTTGCGGGTGTTGTGGCAAGGCTCGAAGGTGGGGTTTATATAAATATAGGTTCTGCTGTCCTCCTGCCGGAGGTATTCTTGAAGGCATTGACCCTTGTGAGAAACAAAGGCCATAAGGTAAAGAGGTTTACAACGGTTAATATGGACTTTATACAACACTATAGACCTGTAATGAATGTGGTCGACAGGCCAACGAGAGGCGGTGGCAAGGGTTACAGGCTAACAGGCCACCATGAGATAATGGTACCCCTTCTGGCAGCAGCAATAAAGGAGGGCCTGTGAAAAAACCGTTGTTCGTGATTCGTGAATCGTGAATCGAAACCCGAACCACAATCCACGATACACGATCGATAAAGAGAAGGTGAGAAATTGAAGAAGAAAAAAATGACATCAAAGCCCTGGTCGGGCCGTTTTAATAAAGGCACCGATAAGTTGGTTGAGGAGTTTAATTCCTCCATCTCCTTCGACAAGAGGCTCTTCAGACACGACATAATGGGCTCCATCGCCCATGCCAGGATGCTTGCGAGGGTCAAGATCATTACAAAGAGAGAGGCCGAGAGGATAGTCGGAGGCCTGAAGTCTATAGAAAGGGAGATTGCTTCAAATAGGTTTACTCTTACCCCGGATATGGAAGATATCCATATGGCTATTGAAAGGAGGCTTATAGAAAAGTTAGGAGCCCTTGGAGGGAAACTTCACACGGGGAGATCGAGAAATGACCAGGTGGCACTCGATGTAAGACTATATTTGAGGGACGAGATCCATGAGATTCAGCTGTTGATAAATAGACTAAAGGGGACCTTGGTTGATGTCGCAAAAGAAAACCTCGATGTAATAATGCCCGGCTATACACACCTACAGAGGGCACAACCCATTCTATTAAGCCACCACCTCCTGGCATATTACGAGATGCTCGGACGTGACCATGAGAGGCTCGAGGAATGCCTAAAACGCATAAATATCATGCCACTCGGTGCAGGCGCCCTGGCAGGGACCCCGTATCCCCTCGACAGAGACTTCGTTGCAAAGGAGCTGAGCTTTTCGAAAGTTACCGATAACAGCCTTGATTCTGTAAGCGACAGGGACTTCTGCATAGAGCTCTTGGGTATTGCGTCCATCTTGATGATGCACCTGAGCAGGCTATGTGAGGAGCTTATATTATGGTCTTCTCAGGAGTTTGGTTTTATTGAGCTTTCTGATGCATTCTCTACGGGTTCGTCCATAATGCCACAGAAGAAAAACCCGGATGTGGCCGAACTTGGAAGAGGTAAGACAGGGAGGGTCTATGGAAACCTGATGGCGATATTAACGACAATGAAGGCCCTTCCACTTGCATATAACAAGGACATGCAGGAGGATAAGGAACCCCTCTTTGATACGATAGATACAGTCAAGGGTTGCCTGAAGGTATTCGCCCCGATGTTAAAGACGCTGAAGATAGATAAGGATAGGATGCTTAAGGCAACGGGGGGTGGATTCCTTGTAGCAACCGATGTGGCAGATTACCTCGCAATGAAGGGTTTACCTTTCAGGGACGCCCATCACATTGTAGGGATGGTAGTTGCCTATTGTATAAAGAGAGGGAGGGGGCTGGGAGGTCTCACACTCAATGAGTGGAGGGGTTTTTCAAGTGCATTTAATAAGGATATAGTCGATGTGGTATCTGTAAAGGCATCGGTAGATGCCAGGGATATAAAAGGGGGAACGGCGCTGAAGAGGGTGAAAAGGAGAATAAGAGAGATAGAGAGAGATGAAGAGAATTGACAATTGACGAATAAAAAAACCGTCGTTCGTGGTTCGTGTATCGTTTATCGGAAAAAACCAGGGACAACCCCCAGATTTCTTGAATAAATTGAAGATTGAAGAAAGAAATACTCATGCCAACAAGTTGGCACAAAGAGAATGAAAATGTTACGTATTTAAACTCGCAACTCGAAACACGTAACTCGCAACGAGGTATTTTCAAGTGAAATGTAGAGGGAAAAGGGCTTTAATCTTTTTACTATTACTTGTTCTTCAAATTTCACTATTTACTGTAATAAATGGTTGTGGCAAGAAGGCCCCGCCAAGAGCGCCCGCGGAAGATTTATCATTGAGATGAAAGAGCGATTATGAGGAAAACCTTAGGGAGGGCACAATGCACTTCTTCAACTACAAAGGCAGCAGGTTTTACGCAGAGGGTGTTCCAGTTGAGAAGATAGCTAAGGAGGTTGGGACACCGTGTTTTATATACAGCAGCAGGACACTTGTAAGGCACTACCACGCCTTTGATGGGGCATTCAAGGATATACCGCATCTTATCTGCTACTCTGTTAAGGCCAATTCAAACTTAGCCGTACTCCGCACCTTTATCGGGGAGGGCAGTGGACTCGATATAGTCTCAGGAGGTGAACTCTACAGGGCTTTAAAGGCTGGTGTAGATCCTAAGAAGGTCGTATTTTCAGGGGTTGGGAAGAGGGAGGAGGAGATCGAGTATGCCATTAAGAGGTGCATACTCATGTTAAACGTTGAGTCGCCGGAGGAGCTTCGTTTCATTAACAGGATCGCGGGGAGACTAAAGAAGAGGGCCGGCATTGCGATAAGGGTAAACCCGGATGTCGATCCAAGGACACACCCATATATCTCAACAGGACTTAAGAAAAATAAGTTTGGGATAGAGGCTGATCTGGCCGTAAAGGAGTATATCTATGCAAAGAGGTATCTGAAGAGCCTCGACCTCATTGGGGTCGACTGCCACATAGGTTCACAGATAACGAAACTGTCACCGTTTATAGATGCTCTCAGGAAGACGAAGGGGTTCATAACAGCACTCAGAAACGAAGGGGTCGATATCAAATACCTGGATATTGGGGGCGGTCTCGGTATTACATACGATAGGGAAAAGCCGCCGCACCCGAGCAGATACGGCAAGGCCATAATCAGGGAGACAAAGGGTCTAGGTCTTACCCTCATATTCGAGCCTGGAAGAGTAATGGTGGGCAATGCCGGCATACTCGTTACAAGGGTACTATATACAAAGCAAAGTGCGGAGAAGAGGTTTATCATCGTGGATGCGGCAATGAACGACCTTGCGAGGCCGAGCCTATACGGTTCATACCATACAATAAAACCTGTTAAAATGTACAGGGGCAGAGGGGAGGTTATCGCCGATGTTGTGGGTCCGATATGCGAGTCAGGGGATTTCCTGGCAAAGGAGAGGGAGTTGCCTCCATTTAAGTCTGGCGATATGATGGCGATAATGAGTTCAGGGGGCTATGGTTTCTCCATGTCGAGCAATTACAACTCAAGGCTAAGGGCAGTAGAGGTCATGGTTAAGGGGAGGGAGTTCCGCGTGATAAGGGAGAGAGAGACCTATAGGGACCTGATAAAGGGGGAGGGGATGCCGTGAAGGTCTTCAGATCGCTTTCCTCAAGGCACATATTCCTAATTCCTGATTTTTTCATATGAAGTTAAAGTTTACCAAAATGCATGGCCTGGGGAATGACTTTATCGTCATCGATTGCCGCAGGGGTAAGGTCCCGGGTCTTGCAACGATAGTAAAAAAAACATCTCATCGCAGGTTCGGGATCGGTTTTGACCAGGCATTGATACTCCTTTCTTCAAAGAAGGCTGATTTCAGGATGGATATATATAATGCTGATGGTGGCAGGGTTGAGATGTGCGGGAACGGCATCCGCTGTCTTGCAAGGTATATATGGGATAGAAGGATATCCAGAAAGAATGTGCTGGAGATAGAGACCCTCGCAGGCATCATGAGACCGAAGAAGTCGGGCAGGATGGTGAGGGTGGATATGGGTGAGCCGATATTCGAGGGCAGCAGGATACCGGTAAAAAAGAAGGGGATGGTTATAGGTCATACACTACGTGTTCGAGGTGATAGCTTCCTTATAACTTGTGTGTCAATGGGCAACCCACACTGTGTGATATTCGTTGATAATGTTGACAACTTTCCAGTGGATAGTGTCGGTCCGGCAATAGAGGTAAAGCCTTTCTTTCCAGAGAGGGTCAACGTTGAGTTTGTGGAGGTATTGAATGAAAAGGAGTTGAAGATAAGGGTATGGGAGAGAGGGGCTGGGGAGACCCTTGCCTGCGGTACCGGTGCATGTGCATCTGCGGTTGCTGCCAGCCTGACCGGCCTTGCAGGGGATAGAATAACTGTGCATCTGATAGGTGGAGACCTGAAGGTAGAATGGTCAAGGAGGGATAATCATGTTTATATGACCGGACCTGCGGCAGAGGTCTTTGAGGGAGTGGCAGAGGTATAGATTGATTGAGCCTTGAAATTAGACAACAGGTGGGTTAGGGTTATAAAAATGACAATTGACAATTGAAGAATGACGATTGAAGATTGAAAAGTGACGATTTAAAAATCAGGACAAAAGCATTTGCACACAATTGTATTAAGATAAGCACAAAATTACCTAAAAATATATTAGGTAATCATATAAGTGGGCAGTTAATCAGATGTGCCACATCTGTAGCTTCAAATTATAGAGCAGTTTGCGTTGCACAATCAAAGGCAAGTTTTATTTCAAAGTTGAGTATAGTGCTGGAAGAAGTTGATGAATCATGTTTTTGGTTAGAATTTATTATTGATGAAAGAGTATTGGCAAAGAAACTTGTTGAACCTTTGTTAAGAGAAGCCGAAGAATTGAAAGCAATCTTCGTTAAATCGCGAAAAACTGCAAGGAACAACTAGGATAATAGAATTTTGTATTAACTATAATCTTCAATCTTCAATTGTCAATCGTCAATTTAAAGGGGGTTAAAGTGCTTCAGGGTTCTATGACAGCGATAATAACACCTTTTAGGAGCGGGCGTATAGACGAAAAGGCGCTCAGGGGGTTGTTAGAATTTCAGATAAAGAACGGGACAAATGCGATTGTACCATGCGGTACTACTGGCGAGTCGGCGACACTCTCTTATGAGGAGCATGATAGATTAATCGGGCTTGTCATCGATATTGTCAATGGTAGGGTACCAGTCATAGCCGGTACAGGGTCAAATTCTACTGCTGAAACGATAATGTTTACAAGACACGCAGCCAAAGCCGGTGCTGATGCTGCACTCCTTATCTCGCCCTATTATAACAAGCCAACCCAGGAGGGTCTTTACCTGCACTACAGGGCGGTGGCAGAGGCGGTTGATATACCCCTTATACTATATAACGTCCCGGGCAGGACGAGTATCAATATGCTTCCTGAGACTGTTGCTAGACTTTCTGAATTTAAGAATATCATCGGTATTAAGGAGGCATCGGGTTCACTTAAACAGGTAAGTGATATTATAGAGATGTCCCGCAAAGGTTTTGTGGTCCTCTCAGGAGATGACTTCGTAACCCTGCCGATGCTTGCAATAGGTGCAAGAGGTGCCATATCCGTTACATCAAATATTATGCCAAGGGCAATGTCGCGGATGTGCAGCGCATCTCTTAATGGCGATATGAAGAGTGCCGTAATGATGCATTACAAGTTGCAGCCCATGCACAGGGCCATGTTTCTGGAGACGAACCCGATACCTGTAAAGACGGCCCTCTCGATGATGGGGATGATCAGGGAGGAGTTTCGCCTGCCACTTGTGAGGATGAAAGGAAGGAACAGGGCGGCATTGAAGAAGACATTGGAAGGTTATGGAATAATTTCGTGATGCGTAGTGCGTATTTCGTGAATCGTGAATCGTGAATCGAAACCCGATTTAAGAATTATGATTGTAAAAATAGTGATACGTCGTGCGCAATAAATACTTCGTGGATCGTGCATCGTAAATCGAACCACGAACCACGATTCACGAAACACGATCCACGAATAAGGGTAAAAACGATGGTAAATGTTATTGTGATAGGCGCAGCGGGGAGGATGGGAAAGAGCATAATATCCGTCATCAAAGAGACAGATGGAATAAAGCTTGTCGGTGCTGTTGATAGATTCGATAGCCCGTGGATAGGCAAGGATGCAGGGGATGTGGCTGGTCTCGGCAAGATGGGTGTTAAATTGTCCTATAATATAGAAAAGGCGACAAAGAAGGCGGACTGCATTATCGACTTTACATCTCCGGATGCAACGATGCACTACCTTGAGGCTGCAATGGAGAAGGACCTTTCTATGGTTATTGGGACTACAGGTTTTTCTCATCAGCAAAGGGAGCGGATGAAGGTGCTCGGGAAGGATATGAGGATTGTTGCTGCACCAAACATGAGTGTGGGGGTGAACATACTTCTTAAGGCCGTTGCCGATGTGGCGAGGGGACTGGGAGATAATTATGATGTCGAGATTGTAGAGGCCCACCACAGGCTGAAGGTTGATGCCCCTTCGGGTACGGCAATGAGGTTTGCCGAGGTCCTTGCGAATAGCCTTAAGAGAGACCTGGAGAAGGTGGCTGTTTATGAAAGGCACGGGATTATTGGAAAAAGGAGATCCGAAGAGATAGGTATACAGACTATAAGGGCGGGTGATATAGTCGGAGATCATACGATTCTCTTTGCTGGGCCTGGCGAAAGGATAGAGATAATCCACCGTGCACATTCAAGAGACACTTTTGCAAGCGGTGCTGTACGCGCTGCCATGTGGATAATCAACCAGCCAAAAGGGCTCTATGATATGCAAGATGTACTTGGGCTGAAGGAATAATATCGTCATGCGTCGTGCGTGATGCGTAAATACTGAGTTAGGAATAATTTCTAATAGCTTTTTAGGTTGTAGCTTATTAGCTTCTTAGCAAATCTAAATTGCTAATCAGGAATCCATTATACGCAATACGATATACGCAATACGCATCACGAATAACGATCCACGAAAAAAGAGAGGGGAGTATG
>JAUXIU010000231.1 GCA_030620895.1 Deltaproteobacteria bacterium | reverse complement strand
TAAATGGTGGTAGTGTTGCATTTGTAGATAATGATACAAACCGTCTGAGGGCCATAGAGGAGGCCCTCTTTAAGGAGTTATCTTCTAGTAGTCGTTTCCTTGCTAATAGCGGCAAGGTTAGAGTGCGGCGGAAGGCCGCCAGAAGAGAGCCACATTACAGGTTCTTTAGATATCTTTCTCAAGCGATAAAGGTAAGGAACGATGCTATAGTAGTTATCACCAATAAAATCCTCTCCAAATCCCAACTCCCTGCCCAGAATTCTCTTCTACTGAGGCCAAAGGACACGGTAGTAGGCATAGGATGCGACAGAGGGGTAAGGATGATGGAAGTAAAGGATGCCTTTGATAGTGTATTAAAAAAATGGGATCTGTCCCCATTATCCGTGAGGAATCTTGCAAGTATTGATATTAAGAGCAACGAAAGGGGATTGCTGGCATTTGCAAGAAGATATAAATTGAGCATAGAGTTCTATTCAAAGGGTGAATTGGCAGAGATGCCTCTCCCCTCAGGTCCATCCGCCTTTGTGATGGGTAAGGTAGGGGTTGGAGGGGTCTGTGAGCCGGCGGCATTAAGGTCTGCACATACAAAAAAGATATGGATAAGAAAGCAGAAGATAGGTCGCGTGACCGTGGCCGCTTCAAAGGTGCCATTCACATAATAGGTATTGGTCCCGGCGGCAATGAACACCTCACTCTAAAAGCAAAGAAAATACTGGGTGACTGCGAAATAGTGGTCGGCTATAATACTTACATCGATCTTCTCTCTCCTCTGCTTCAAGGTAAGGAGGTATTTTCCACTGGTATGACACAAGAGATCGATAGATGCAAGAAGGCGGTTGAACTCGCCGCTGAAGGCAGAAAGGTAGCCATCGTATCAAGTGGGGATGCAGGATTATACGGGATGGCAGGTTTGATAATGGAAATAATCAGCGACCCGGGACTACAGGTCCCGCACCCAAGACCGGAGATTCATGTCGTACCGGGCGTCCCTGCATTCTGCGCGGCTGCAGCCATCCTTGGTGCTCCGATTATGCACGATTTTGCCTCTATCTCATTGAGCGATCTCCTGACACCATGGGAGGTGATTGAGAGAAGGATTGATGCAGCGGCCCTGGCCGACTTTGTAATAGTCCTCTATAACCCCAAAAGTAAAAAGAGGGTGGTTCATTTACAGGAGGCGATCGATATTATTATGAACTACAGGGGTGGTGATACACCCGTTGGTATCGTTAGAAATGCATCCAGGATAAATGAAGAGGCAAGGATAACAACACTCACTGAGCTCTCAAAACACAACGATTTCGTAGATATGACCACCGTGCTTATAATAGGAAACAGCTCGACCTTTATAAGAGATGGAAGGATGATAACGCCGAGGGGGTATAGAGTATAGTAGACAGTTTGTACGGTTGACATAGTTTACATGGTTAACATGGTTGGTTATGAAGGTCAGGCAGTTGCGGGTTTCGGGTTACGGGTTAAGAAAGAAAAAGAATATGTAGAATC
>JAUXIU010000088.1 GCA_030620895.1 Deltaproteobacteria bacterium | reverse complement strand
TTTGCTGTTCTCTTCCTTGGAGTAACGGCCTGGTTTCAGATTAAAGCTGACTCACCATTCCGCCCACAGCTATATCCCCTCTACAACATAATCATAGGCATATGCTTTTTAACGATACTCTATCTCCTCTTCCTTCGATGGCTTAAAGGGTTGATGGCGTTTGCCCATTGGCAGGTATTATTCGATATTCTCCTTGTTACAGCTATCATATATGTAACTGGCGGAGTGGATAGCTTCCTCTCCCCATTGTATTTCCTGGCTATAATAAGCGGAAGTATCTTTCTAGGCAGGCGGGGAGGCTTCTATGCAGCATCGGCCTCAAGTATAGCCTATGGTTTAATAATGGACCTTGATTTCTACAAGATATTGCCACAGAAATATAAGGTCATATCCTCTGGTATGTTATATGCCTGGGATGACATCCTGACCACTATCGTTACCAATATACTTGCCTTCTTTGTGATTGCGTATCTAACAGGTTATCTCTCTGAACGGACAGCAAGGGTAGAGAGGAGGCTCGAGAAGAGAGAGATAGATTTTAAGAGGCTTGAGAAGTTAAATAATTATATTGTGGAGAACATAAATAGCGGTATCCTAACCCTCGATAAAAACAACAGGATTACCTCTTTCAATAAGAACGCTGAGAAGCTTACAGGATATTTTCTCAGGGATGTCTATTATAAGGATGTAAGTGAGGTATTTCCTGATCTGATGGCCAATCTGTTATCCCTTGGGAATGATCTCCCTTTCAGGGTAGAGAAGACTTTAAGAAGGGCTGATGGAGTTGAGCTATTCATAGGTTTATCAATATCAACACCTGAGGATGTTGATGCTGATAAGATAATCATCTTTCAGGACCTTACACGTATGAGAGAGATGGAGGAGCAGTTGAAGAGAGATGAGAGGCTGAAATCCCTTGGTGAACTCGCAGCAGGTATTGCACATGAGGTAAGAAACCCTCTTGCCTCTATGAGTGGATCCATACAGGTTCTAAAAGAAGATCTTAAGCCTGGTGATATTGAGAGCCGCAGGCTGATGGATATAATACTAAGTGAGACTGAGAGATTAAACGGGCTTATCACCGACTTTCTTCTGTTCGCAAGACCAGCGCCGAGCAAAAGGGAGGTTGTAAGCTTAAAAACACTGTTAGAAGATCTAATTGGGGTCTTTAGTAACAGTCCTGAGGCAAGCGGGGTAGATATATCTGTAGGAACAACTTCTGATATGTTAATTGAGGGTGATATAAGGCAGTTAAAACAGGCCTTCTGGAATCTCTTTCTGAATGCGGCACAATCGATGCCTGAAGGGGGGAAGTTGGAGATTAACAGTCAGCTCGGTCCCGGACATACCGCCAGGATAACCGTATCGGACAGTGGAAAGGGCATTAAGCCGGCGAACATGAAGAAGATATTCGATCCATTTTTCTCAATGAGGGAGTCAGGTACCGGTCTTGGTCTGGCACTTGTCCACAGGGTCATAGGGAGTCATGGAGGCAGGATAATCGTTAAAAGCAAAATGGGGAGTGGTACTACCTTTAAAATAATCCTGCCATTGGCAGGGGCTGGTGAGATGGTGGGTTAAATGCCAAAAGAAAAGATACTCGTAGTAGACGATGAAAAGGGGATGCGCGATTTCTTCGAGATAATGCTCAAGAAGGAAGGGTTTAGAGTTTCAACCTGTTCCTCGGGTGAGCAGGCAGTTGAATATTTAAAGAAAAACTCATGTGGTCTTGTCATCACGGACATAAAGATGCCTGGCATGGGTGGAATAGGGCTTCTAAAGGCAGTCAAGGAGATTAGTCCTGAGACGATAGTAATAATGATAACAGCTTACGCATCAGTGGATACGGCCATCGAGGCTATGAAGCTGGGGGCTTATGATTACTTTACAAAACCGTTTAAGGTTGATGATATTAAGTTACATATAATAAAGGCCCTTGATCTAAAGAGGCTTGAAAAAGAGAATTTACTCCTCAGAAGGGAACTTAAGGGGAAGTATGGTTTTTCAAACCTCATCGGCACTAGCCCCAGTATGCTTGCAGTATATGACCTTATAAGAAGGGTGGTCGACACAAAGACGAATATATTTATAACAGGCGAGAGTGGTACAGGAAAAGAACTTGTTGCAAGGGCCATACATTATGAAGGAGGAAGGAAGGATAAGTCTTTTGTTGCCATAAATTGCGGTGCCATCCCGGAGAACCTTCTCGAGAGTGAGCTATTCGGACATCAGAAGGGGGCATTTACAGGGGCTATAGCAAATAAGGCCGGGCTATTTGAGGTTGCAGATGGAGGGACGGTGTTCCTCGATGAGATAACCGAGATGCCCCTCCACCTCCAGGTCAAGTTATTGAGATTCATCCAGGAGAATAGCTTCAGGAGGGTGGGCAGTACAGAGGATATAACCATTGATGTCAGGATAATATCTGCCTCGAACAGGGATGTAGAAAGCGATATAAGGGACGGGAATTTCAGAGAGGACCTGTTTTACAGGCTAAATGTGATTCATATACCGATGCCTCCACTCAGGGACAGGAGGGAGGATATACCGCTTCTGGCTGAGCATTTTCTTGAAAAGTGCAATAAGAAGCTTGGTAAGGATATAAGGGGCATATCCTCTGAGGCAATGGGTTATTTAAAAAGTTATAGATTTCCGGGAAATGCAAGAGAGCTTGAGAATATAATAGAGAGGGGCGTTGCGCTGGAGAGTTCCGGTATAGTATTACCGGAGAGATTGCCGCCCCATATCCTTGAAGGTTATAAAGGTGAAGAAGAGACTGAAATTAATCTTGTGGGCCCGACAAAAATCCCACCAGATGGCTTAAACCTTGAGATGACAATAGAGGGGTTTGAGAAGAGGATACTAATAGATGCCCTGAGAGAGGCAGGTGGTGTTAAAAAGAAGGCGGCGGGATTATTAAGGCTCAGCTTCAGATCGATGAGGTATAAACTGGATAAATATGGATTGGGATAGGGATTTGTAAATACTCAGGTTCATAGTTAGAACTTTGAACCTGAGTAGTAACCATAAATATACATAAAAAATTTTCTAAACAGGTATAATCCATTGTACAGCCCCCAGATACCGGTACTCAGGGGGCAAAAGTGACAATTATCGGCAGATTATGTGACAAAATTTGTAATTTTAAAGGATATCGATAGTCACCCAGATTTGTATCTACTTGTTCCTCCTATGTTTTATTGAAATGGCACGGATATTGCGATATTTATACTGTGAACTGAGAATTGTACCTAAAAAAACAAAAAGGAGGTATAACATGTTTACAAAAACTGTAATGAGAAAAGATGAAAGGGGTTTTACCCTTATCGAGCTCTTGATCGTTATCGCGATCATAGCCATCCTTGCGGCTATAGCCATACCTCAGTTTAGCGGCTACAGGGAGAGGGCTGCCAGGGCTAGCATGGTTGCTGATTCAAGGAACGCCGCAACGGTCTTAGAGGCATATTTTACGGATTATGGCTCATATGGACCCACCGAAACACGCGACCCTATTACTGGTCCTGGTTCAGGCAACTGGCCTAATACGGATTTTCGGGTAAAGGCGAGCAGGGGAAATACTCTATCAGTGGCCAGCATTACAGCTTCATCCTATACTATCGAAGTGGCAAACGACGGTGGTGCCGGTACTGACAAGAGCCCGTTAAGCCTGGATAGCACAGGGACATGCACATTCGATGACGGTTCGAACTGTTAGCGATTTAAGACAGGGGTAGATTGATTAAAGGGGGACACCACATGAATGTCCCCCTTTTTTGTTACCTGGAATCTTATAAGAAATGTAAAAGGGGTATACAAATGCAGATCGACAGAAAGATGACTGAAAGAGACGGCTTTACACTCATCGAGCTCCTGATAGTTATCGCGATCATCGCCATCCTTGCGTCCATAGCCATACCCCAGTTTGCGACCTACAGAGCGAAGTCTGTAAGGGCAAGCATGATCGTTGATTCAAGGAACGCTTCAATAGCACTGGAGGCATATCGGACTGACTGGGATTCGTATCCATCCTCAGCACCTGATGTGGGACCTGGCCCTGACGAGGGTATGTGGGGTGGTAACATGGTGAGGGTTAGTAAAGGGAATACAATGTCGGCACCGGTACTTGATACGTCTACCTACCGAATCCAGATTGTCAATAGCAGTGCAGGTACAAGCAGTTCAGGTATCGACATGAGTCCTATAACCCTCGATAGCACAGGGATATGTCAATTCTCTGACGGTTCGGCCTGTTAGTCATGGGATCTGGCTAATAGACTGTTTTGGGGTTCGTTTAATATTAATCCTTTTCAAATCCCCGCACCATATACTCACCTTATATGGCCTACAACTCATATAATAGGATACTGTCTTATCCGGTCCTCATCATAATCCTTCTCTGCTATGCAGTGCTTTCCATAAGCAGGAATGGACTATGGAATGAAGAGATAAGTTTATGGGAGGATACGGTTAAAAAGGCGCCATTCAAAGCCAGACCACATAATAATCTCGGTGTTGCCTATAAGGAAGACGGACTTTCAGATTATGCGGTAAGGGAGTTTAATTCAGCACTTTCAATTGAGCCAAACTATTTTCTCGCCCGCTATAACTTAGGGGTTATCTATAAGGAGAAGGGATTAATTGATGAGGCGATAGAAGAGTATGGTAAAGTTGTCTCTATGAAACCGGACTTCTACAACGCATACAATAACATCGGTATCATCTATAAAGAAAGGGGTATGTTAGACGAGGCAGAAAGGGTATATCGCCATATGGCTGATCTCGAGCCATCTAACCACCTGGCCTTTGTAAACCTTGGAGAACTCTATATGGATAAGGGGGTTTTGAGAGAGGCTGAAAAGAATCTAAGTCTATCCCTTGAATTGAATCCATGGAATTCTGTGGCTCATTACAACCTCGGGCAGACATATTTTATGATGGGACGGGTCGAAGAGGCCGAGAGGGCATTTCAAGCGGCATTAGAGATAGATCCGCTCTACGGTTTTGCTCACAGCGGGATTGGGCAGGTCCATATGGTAAAAGGGTTCACAGACGAGGCGTTATCGGAATTCAGGAGGGCGATAGAACTGGGTGTGGATGATTATGCTACACACTATAACCTGGCAGCCCTCTATACAAAAAGGG
>JAUXIU010000060.1 GCA_030620895.1 Deltaproteobacteria bacterium | reverse complement strand
TTGTCTGGTTTGCCTGGTTTTCTTTGTTACTAAATATTCTAATTAAGTTGCGAGTTGCGTGTTACGGGTTACGTGTTGCGGGTTACGGGTTGCGGGTTGCGGGTTTACTTTGTTTACCTGGTTGGCATAGTTTACATGGTTTGCATTGTTTGCCTTGTTTATTTTGTTTACTTGGTTTTCTTAATATTAAGGTCTAAATTTAGTTCTTGTAACCATGTTTGCCAATTTTCTTGTCTCCTGCCAGCATTCCAAATCTTCAAACCTATTTATCTTCATTATACTTTATAAACCATGTAAACTAAGTCAACTATGTTAACCATGTAAACCTAATAAGCCATGTAAACCATACAAACCATGTTAAACTTATAAACCTAACAAACCATGTCAACTATGTAAACTAAGCTAACCATGTAAACCATTCCTATCTCCTTACTACTGTTTACCACCCCATCTCTTATACAACTCATTATCTATACCAGCAGAATCGAGGATCTTCCCTACCATAAAGTTCACCATCTCATCTACGGTTTTCGGTTGAATATAGAAACCTGGCATTGCCGGAACTATTGAGACACCCATTCTAGAGAGCTTCAGCATATTCTCCAGGTGTATTGTGTTTAATGGTGTCTCCCTCGGCACAAGGATGAGCCTCCCCCTCTCCTTCAGGAGACAATCAGCAACTCTCTCGATCAGGTTGCTGGATATACCGCCTGCTATCCTTGCAATCGTGCCCATTGAACATGGACAGATAATCATCAGCTTTACGAGTGCAGAACCACTCGAGAGTGGAGAGAGAAGATCATCGGAAGGAATATATTTAAGATTGCCTTCCTTTTTACCAAGAAAGGTTTTCAATGTCTCCTGTATCTTATCTTTCTCTCCCTCCAGGGCAAGACCAACCTCCTCCTTAAGCACCATAAAGCCAGGAGGGGAGATGATTAAGCTTACATCATCTCCCCTTCCTAGAAGTTCCTTAACAAGCCTCAGGCCGTATATAGTCCCACTGGCCCCTGTAATAGCAATTGCAAGTTGCATCTATACGCTACTTTATTCTAATGGCTACATAAAACCTATTGCCTCCCCTGTAAATCAGGAAGCGAACCAAGCCTTCTTTAGCGGCAGCTTTCATGGCTTTTCTGTAATCCTCTGTGTCGTTAATCTCCCTTTTATTAACACCTTTTATTATATCACCACGCCTCAAACCGGCCATCGCAGAGGGGCTTCCTGGCTTTACAGATGAAACAAAAACCCCTTTGGTATCCTTGAGTCTCAACCTTCTGGCCACCTCAGGCGTTATCGTTTGCACAGACAGGCCCAGCTTACCTTCTATGGCGGTTTCCTCATCTTCCCTTGCGATAGTTTCGCCTTCCTCCCTCTTCTTTGCCACGGTCAATGTAAAAACCTTCTCCTTCCCATCCCTTATGCCCTTCACCTTTACTGTCTTACCAGGTGGCGTAGCAGCTACAATCCGGGGAAGATCACTCATCTCATTTATCTCTTTATCGTCAAACTTAACTATAATATCGCCAGATCTTATACCTGCTCTATCAGCCGGTTCACCTTCATTAACAGATGACACCAAAGCCCCTTTCCTCTCTTCGATACCAAAAGACTGTGCAAGTTCAGAGGTAACCCCCTGGATGCTTACCCCTATCCATCCTCTGGTAACCTTACCCTCTTTCTTTAACTGAAGGAGTATATCCTTCACCATATTTATTGGAATAGCAAATCCAATCCCCTCCCCTCCTGCTACAATTGCGGTATTTATACCGACAACCTCCCCTTTCATATTAAAGAGCGGACCTCCGCTATTTCCTGGGTTTATAGAGGCATCTGTCTGGATAAAGTTATCATACGGGCCTGCTCCAATAATCCTGCCTTTTGCACTCACTATCCCCGCGGTTACTGTACCACCAAGACCGAATGGGTTCCCTATCGCGATGACCCACGCCCCTATATCAAGTTCATTGGAATTACCTAGGATCGCAATGGGAAGTTCATCCTCTGCATCTATCTTGATAAGGGCGATATCAAGCTTTGAATCCTTACCAATAACCTTCGCCTTATACTCATCCTTCCCCCCAGCGAGTGTAACGATTATCTCCTCCGCATTCTCAATGACATGGTAATTGGTAAGTATATAACCGTCTCTATTTATCATGAAACCAGAACCGAGGCTCTGTCTCTTAAACTCTTGATGATGATCACCAAAATAATCTCGAAACTCATCACCGAAAAACTCCTCAAAAGGAAATCTAAACTCCGGAAAAGGAGCCATTGGCCTTGTCTTGATTATCTGTGTGGTAGATATGTTGACAACAGCAGGTGTTAAATTAATTGCCAGTTCTGTAAAAGAGGTCGGAGTAATAGAGACCAACTCTCCGCCATCCTCCTTCCAGAAATTCTGGGCCGATGTGGATTGGGCAAGATCCAGCTTAATACTGATAGCCACCCCAAGAAAGAGGGATATAAATCCTACAGTAATAAGCGACAATATCCCATACCTTCTTTCCTTAAAGACTCTCATCTAACCCTTTTCTCCTTCCCTTTAATAATTAATCCTCTTTATGTATTTTGATCAACTCCTTAACCTGTAACCCTAACATATCTCATTTTCAAATCATTAAGTAGATCTCTAATAACGTTACTCTCAGCGCTGGTGAGATTCCCCTTTGTCTTTTCTCCTAACATCTCTATTATATCTATGGTATGCCTGGCGAGTTTGAGGTTTTTTTCATGCTTTTCAGAATCTGGGTTAGGAGTATCCCCAAGGCACATTAATGCTGACGCACCCAGTGAAACTACAAGTGTTGTAAAGTCAGGTGGGGGGAGAGCTTCGGAAGGTTCTTTGCCAGTATCAGCCGGTTCTTCATGTTTTTCAGCCCCCTTAGTTTCAGCATAAGAATCTTGAGTCTCCTCACCTTTAATCTCTGAAGGCTCTCCTTCAGGGGTAAATCTCCTCTTATCTACAACCTTGAAACCCTCTTCTTCCATATACGATATCCCCTTTTATTCAATTTCTACTTCTATCTTCTCAGGTTTTGGCTCAATGGCCTTTGGAACCATAATTTCAAGCACACCACCCTCATAGTGCGCCTTTACTTCATCCCTGTCCACGGTGTTTGGGAGGTTAAATATCCTCTTGAACATACCATAGGGTCTCTCCATACGGTTATAATTTTCCTCTTTAAGATTCTTCTTAAACTTCCTTTCACCCTGCAGGATAATGGTATTGTCCTTGACCTCGATACTAAAATCATCCTTGTCCAACCCCGGGAGTTCCGCTTTCATAATAATTTCATCCTCTGTTTCATAGATATCTACAGGAGGTGACCATACACCATAAGATACCCCACTACAACTCCGGTCCTTCAAAGAAACCTCATCAAACATATTGTCGATTCTTTCCTGGATAGAGATAAATTCTTTAAATGGATCCCATCTTGGCATAAAATCTTCTATTCCTTTCTATCTCTTTTTATATAAATACTTTATTTTATAATGTTATTTTTGTCAAGGTTGATAATATTTGTTGCACTTTAGTCGAATGAAACATTTGTATTAAAATAACAGATAAATCCTAATCTCGAGATCCAAAATTCAAAACAAAACAACTTGCAAAAAACCCTAATTCCTAATTCATGATTCATAATTCATGTTTCCAATGTTTAAACCATCTAAAGCAACGAGGTGCTGGCAACATGCCCCACTCTGTGAGCGGGAAAGAATGCCACCTCTATAAAAGGTAAATCTTCCTTTCTCGTAAGCCCCGCCTTGTAAGCGGGAGCTTCACTTTCTTACGAACGAACCATAATCTGTCCCTCTTTTATCTCTCAACCGGTTTGAATACTATCTTACCATCTATGGCATCTACCACAATACAGTCGCCCTCTCTATACTCACCGTCCAGTATCCTGATAGCAATACCATCCTGAATCTCCTTCTGTATTAGTCTCTTCAACGGTCTGGCCCCATAAGACTGGTCATAACCAATCTCTGCCAGATACTCCTTCGCACCATCTTTTAGGTCAAGCTCCATCTTCTTCTCTCTCAAAAGGGACTTTAACCTCTCTAACTGGATATCAACGATTGCTTTAATATGCTCTATCGTCAATGGGTGAAATATTACTATGTCATCTATCCTGTTAATAAATTCCGGTTTAAATGAACTTCTCACAGCATCCATTACCCGTCTTCTAATCTCTTCATATTCCTTCTCACCGAGATTTGTGAGGAATTGACTTCCGATATTTGAGGTCATTATTATCACGGTGTTTTTGAAATCAACGGTCCTGCCATGACCGTCTGTAAGTCTTCCATCATCAAGTATCTGGAGAAGAATATTAAAGACATCTTGATGTGCCTTCTCTATTTCATCGAAGAGAAGGACAGAATAAGGCCTCCTGCGCACAGCCTCAGTAAGATAGCCGCCCTCCTCATAACCAACATAGCCTGGCGGTGCACCTATTAATCTTGCTATGGAATGCTTCTCCATAAACTCGCTCATGTCAATCCTGACCATCGCCTGCTCATCATCGAAGAGGAACTCCGCCAATGCCCTTGCTGTTTCAGTCTTTCCTACACCGGTCGGTCCAAGGAATATGAAAGACCCTATCGGACGATTTATATCCTGAAGTCCTGTCCTCGCCCTCCTCACGGCATTAGAGACCACATTTATAGCCTCACCTTGACCCACGACCCTCTTCTTCAACCTCTCCTCCATCTTCAAGAGCTTCTCCCTCTCTCCCTCCATCATCCTTGAAACTGGAATACCGCTCCACTTTGAGACAACCTCAGCAATATCCTCAGCATCTACCTCTTCTTTGAGCATCCGTTCTTTATCCTGAAGCTTAGAGAGTTTTCCATGCCACTTCTCCAGTTCTTTCTGGAGTTGTGTCATAATACCATACTTGAGCTCCGCTGCCCGTCCGAGGTCTCCACTTCTTTCTGCTTGCGATGCCTTTAGTTTAGTATCCTCAATCTTCTCTTTTGTCTCTCTTATTCCTCGTATTATCTCCTTTTCATTCTCCCAGTGAATCTTTAAGGCTCCACTCTTTTCCTTTAGCTCTGCTATCTCTTTCTCTATACCCTCCAACCTCTCAAGCGATGTCTTGTCAGTCTCTTTCCTTAACGCCTGCTTTTCTATCTCAAGCTGTGTAATGCGCCTTTCTACCTCATCTATCTCAGTAGGCATACTGTCTATCTCAATCCTTAAACTTGAGGCTGCCTCATCGATAAGGTCTATGGCTTTATCAGGCAGAAACCTGCCCGTTATATAACGATTAGATAGGGTACCGGCAGCGATGATAGCAGAATCCGCGATTCTTACACCATGATGGACCTCATATCTCTCCTTGAGACCTCTGAGTATTGCAATCGTATCCTCCACAGTAGGTTCACCCACATAGATTGGCTGAAATCTCCGCTCCAGTGCAGCATCCTTCTCTATATTCTTCCTGTATTCATCAAGTGTTGTAGCCCCCACACACCGCAACTCACCCCTTGCAAGTGCAGGCTTTAGCATATTTGAAGCATCCATTGCACCTTCTGCCGCACCTGCACCTACAAGGGTATGCAACTCATCTATAAAGAGGATTACACCACCCTCAGCCTCATCTATCTCCTTTAGAAGCGCCTTTAATCTATCCTCAAATTCACCTCTATACTTTGTACCCGCAATCATGGAACCGAGATCGAGGGCAAGGAACCTTTTGTTTTTAAGGGTATCCGGCACATCACCTGAGACTATCCTCTGTGCCAGCCCTTCAGCAATAGCCGTCTTACCAACGCCTGCCTCTCCTATCAAGACAGGGTTATTCTTAGTTCTTCTTGAAAGCACCTGTATGACTCTCCTGATCTCATCATCTCTCCCTATAACTGGGTCGAGTTTCCCGCGCCGTGCTAACTCTATGAGATCTCTTGTATATTTCAATAAAGCCTGATACTTCTCCTCAGGCATCTGGTCAGTTACCCTCTGGGATCCTCTTATAGATGTCATAGCCTTAAGGATCACCTCCCTATTTACACCCTGGCCCGACAGTATCGACGCAGCCTCTCCATCCTTTTCACCTGCGATAGATATAAGTATATGTTCTGTTGAAACAAACTCATCCTTCAGATCTTGAACCTCCTTGAAGGCATTATCCAGAACCTTCTTAAGCCTCTGTGACATATACATATCCCCGCCAGTACCGCTAACCTTCGGAAGTCTGTTTATGGCTTCCTCAAGCTGTCCATTTATCAATCCAACATTCGTCCCAACTTTACTTAGTATCGGGGCTACTATACCGCCCTCCTGCTTTATAAGGGCCATGAGCAGATGTTCGACTGTCACTTCCTGGTTCTGTTGCCTTTCAGCTATAGATTGTGCCTCGTTTAAGGCTTCCTGGGATTTTATTGTAAATCTATCTAGACGCATAAATTCTCCTTCTACCTTAATATAAATTTAGAGCCCAATGCCCTCTTTGTCAAGAACGCTATGGGTTGCTTTGTCAATTTCGAGTTACGTGTTGAGTGTTACGTGTTGCGTGTTTTAATGACATTCCAGGCATTTTAATAGCCAGATCGTACGACAACTTGTAAATCTCTAAACCCTTATAACTTTTCATTCATTCTTTCTCTTTCTTAACCCGAAACCCGAAACTCATAACCCGCAACTGCCTGACCTTCTTAGTAAACCATCTAATTTCTTGACCATCTTCTTAAACCATGTTAATTTTAAGACAATGAAAAAGGCACTTCTCGTAGACGATATAGGAT
>JAUXIU010000167.1 GCA_030620895.1 Deltaproteobacteria bacterium | reverse complement strand
GGGGGTTTCCCTAGGTATTTTTGCTGTCAATTATACCGTAAATTCCGGGTAGCTGGCGGTAATCTTCCGCATAATCTATGCCGTAACCAACTACAAATATATCAGGAATGGTAAAACCCAGATAGCGAATGGTTACCTCCACCTCACGTCTTGATGGTTTGTCCAGAAGGGCGCAGAGGTTTAGTGATGCAGGTTTGCGGCGGAGGAGGTGTTGAAGCAGAAAATGAGTGGTATGGCCTGTATCTACTATATCATCTACCAGTATTACATGACGCCTGTATATATGAACACCCACGTCCTTGATAAAACGTATCTTGTCAGGTATTCTATCCTGTCCATAGCTTTCAACCTGAATGAAATCAACCATTAACGGTATATTAATCTTCCTTATAAGATCTGCTGTAAATACGAACGAGCCCTTTAGAACAGCTATTATGACTATAGACTTGTTACGGTAATCTGTCTCTATCTGACGGGCTATGCGATCAATGACACGCTTGATTTCTCTCTGACTGTATAGTGGCTTCAGGCGTTTTGCTTCTGATTCAGTCATCATAAAAGAGGTTAACTGCCTTTCCTCTCTTCACATCTACCAGGCCTCTCACGGTCATCTTCAGCTCAGGTATAACTGAGAGGCTAAGGAATGAAAGGGTAATAAACGGATGGGGCAGGATGGTCCCGAGCTGTCTTAGGATATCATCGAGTTTCTTCATCCTTTGTATTACCCACGCTGCGGTTTTATTAGAAAGGAGCCCTCCTATCGGTAGCGGGAGGTCTGCCAATATTCGTCCCTTATTAACAACAACCATACCGCCACCAATAAAAATCAGGTGATTTATTGCCCTTTCGATGTTATTGTCATCGGTGCCGGCTGCAATGAGGTTATGTGTATCGTGTGCAACAGTGCTTGCCATAGCCCCATTTTTTATGGTCAGACCCTTTACGAATCCTACAGCCGTGTCTTTGGAGCGGCTATGCCTGTCATGTACCACCAGCTTTAGAATATCACGGTCAGGATCTGCTGTGACCTCTCCATTTGTTACCTTAGGCTTCAATTTCAATGAACGGGTTACCAGACTGTTTGATATCAGGCCAATTACACGTATGTAACCAGTCCTGGATCTTACCTTTAAGTCCATCTGAGATATTTGCAGGGCCCTCATTGACCTCCTGAGTTGCGCCGGTGGTGGTATCTCTTTCAAAGATACACAGCTCTTCTTATTACGAACAACAAAACTTCCTTCCTTCATCACCCAGCGGACACGGAAGTCCTTCAGGTCTTCTACAGCAACGATATCAGCTATATATCCAGGTGCTATTCCACCACGATAACTTAAACCGAAATAGTTTGCAGTATTTAGTGAGACCATACACACTGCCTTTAAAGGGTCCAATCCAAGGGCGACTGCTCGCCTTAAAATTCTGTTCATATGACCTTCTTCTGAGATGTCCTGAGGCAGAAGGTCATCGGAGACAAAGAAGGAACGTTCCGAGATCAATGGAGTATTTAACTTCAAGAGATTATGCATATCCCGGGCCAGGGAACCCTCACGAATCATTATAAACATGCCGAGACGGAGTTTTTCCACAGCCTCCTTGTAACTAGTAGACTCATGGTCAGAGCTGATCCCTGCTGCTATGTAAGCATTAAGGTTGGAACCGGAAAGGAGAGGGGCATGACCATCGATCCTATAACCTCTTGCCGCAAGCACCTTTTTAAGTAACTCTCGTTTCCCTTTTAATATACCTGATAGATCCATGACTTCTGCCAGACCTAGGACCCTGGGTTTGTTCATAAGATGTTTTACATGGGATGAGTTAAGGACAGCACCTGCCTTTTCCATAGAAGAAGCAGGGACAGAGGAAGGGACCATAAAGAAGAAATCCAAAGGAAGATTCTTGGTCGCCCTTATCAGCCAGTTTATACCTGTCAGGCCAGAAACATTTGCTATCTCGTGTGGGTCTATTATTACAGCGGTGGTTCCATGAGGTGAAACACTTCGGGCAAACTGTACAGGGGTTAGATGGGTGCTTTCCAGGTGTATGTGGCCATCAATAAAACCTGGAAGAAGGTAAAGTCCCTTACAATTTATTTTACGACGACAATCCTTGTAAGAGTTAATTCCAGCAATTCGGTTTCTGTATATAGCGATATCGCAATCGAGCAATTCGCGTGTAAAGACATTTACAACCTTACCGCCTCTCAGGAGGAGATCACCCCTCTGCTCTCCTTTAGAGACTAAAAGGAGACTTTGAAGTTCGTTAGCACTAAGGTTTAAACTGCCTTTTTTACTCATCTTCAATTAATCAATTAATAACTCAATATAAGATACTATTCAAGTATTATATAATCCATAGAGATAGATATATCCCTTTTGACAGAATTCTATTGTTGGTGATATAAGGCTAGTGGTAAGTGCCCAGCAAAATAGTTATATGCCTCCGAAATGTTAGAGGCATAGCAAGGCGGAAAGGTGGAAGAAGGACTATGCGTGCGGTTGTTCAGAGGGTTAAAAAGGCAAGCGTAAAGGTCAACGGCGATATCAGAGATTCCATATCCAGGGGGATCCTTGTCCTTGTGGGGGTTGAAAAGGGGGATGATGATAGTGATATAGAGTATATTGCCTCTAAGGTTACCGAGATGAGGGTATTTGATGACAGAGAAGGAAAAATGAATCTGGATGTAAAGGAGACAGGTGGTTCGATTCTGATAGTCTCTCAATTTACCCTCCACGGGGATCTGAGAAAGGGTAGAAGACCGTCATTTGGCAGTGCTGAAAGACCTGAGATGGCAAGGGAGCTATTCGATACACTTATCAAAAAAATAGAAGAGAGGGGTGTTAAAGCAGGTAGAGGGGAATTTCAGACCCATATGGATATTGAACTTGTAAACGATGGTCCTGTAACGATCCTATTGGACAGCAGAAGGGGATTTTAAGGTTGACGGCTTCGTAAAAAAAGTCGGGTACCCTCTGGGTCTGCGGTGTTATACTGCGTCCTGTTAAAAGGTTTTTTTGAGGCTAGAATTTTTGCCTCGTACGCTGGGTTCACGGTTCAAAGGTTCAAGGTTAAAACGCGTAACCCGCAACTCGTAACCCGTAACATAGAATTCATTATTCCAACATTCCATTATTCTAATTGGCACGAAGTGCCTAAGTTCTAATTTGGC
>JAUXIU010000227.1 GCA_030620895.1 Deltaproteobacteria bacterium | reverse complement strand
TTTTGGAATACCACCTATAGAGATTATAAATATGACCAGAGAGGCAAAGGGCTATTATGATCTTAGACGCATAACAGAGGGAACATCATTGAAGTTAATAATGGTTGGAGACCAACTCAAGAAGGTGGAATATAGGTATGATGATCTTAAAGCATTGTTGCTGGAGAGGGATGAACTTAATGGTGGATTTTCTGCCAGCACTATTGAGGTCCCTTACTCGATAATACCCACAGGAGTTTTAGGAACAATAGAGAGTACGCTATATGAGTCTGCAATCAAGGCAGGGATTGACTCGCAGATAATCATTGCCCTCACTGATATATTTGCCTGGGATGTGGATATTGCGACAGACATCAGGGTAGATGATTCTTTCAAGGTTCTCTATGAGACTATCTTTGTAGAAGGCAGACCAATGAGGACAGGGAGAGTTCTGGGTGCAGAACTTGTGAACAATAGAAGGAAGTATACCGCTATCTACCACAAGAGTAAAAATGGTCGAAGTGGGTATTTCGATGCTAAAGGCAAGTCTCTTAGCAGGCAGTTACTAAAATCACCATTAAGATACAGAAGGATATCTTCATATTTTACCAATAAGAGATATCATCCAATATTGAAGAGATACAGACCCCACCACGGTATCGATTATGCGGCACCGACAGGTACACCTGTAGAGTCAGCAGGCAAAGGAAAGGTTGTATATGCAGGGTGGAAATCTGGCTATGGAAAAGTTGTAATGATAAGGCATAATGGAACCTATTCAACCACCTATGGCCATCTTTCAAGGATTGCTAAGGGCATAAAGAGGGGTGCAAAGGTTGAGCAGGGGCAGGTTGTAGGATCTGTTGGTTCTACAGGCCTCTCTTCAGGCGCTCATCTCCACTATGAACTTAAGGTGAATGGTAGGCTTGTAAACCCATTGTCAATAAAACCGCTCCCTTCGAAATCCCTTGGGGAAGCTGAGATGACGGAATTTAAGACTGTCAGGGACGATGTTATGGCCCGTCTCTTTCTTATAGGTAATGATATTGTACAGGTTGCCAACGCAGCGGGAGGAATGGGGCAGTTGAAAAAACAGTAATCCCTTATACTTCATCCAACACCATAGATATTCCTGATCATTCCATCATGGTTCTTATAGAACCAACCCTTTTATAATCCATTCAGTAAGCTTTTAAATACCCGGTGCATGTGGTAGATTGTAGGTTTCTGGGGACAGTCCTCCTCCATAATTGGATGTCTCGGAAATCCTGCTACAGGATGCACGCCGTAAGCCCCGCCTTATAGGCTGGGTCAAGGCGTGCTAATGTAATGGAAACTTCCTTGCTGTCAAGATGCCACGCCCTGTGGGCTGGACATCTTCACTTTTTGAAATTAAAGGGGTTTATTGAAGCCTCTGTTTTTGCCTTGTAAACCAGGTTCACGGTTCTGGGTTCACGGTTCAAGGTTTTAACCTTGAACTTTGAACCTTT
This sequence comes from Deltaproteobacteria bacterium, assembly GCA_030620895.1. Lineage (GTDB taxonomy): Bacteria > Desulfobacterota > GWC2-55-46 > S146-70 > JAUXIU01 > JAUXIU01. The sequence continues at coordinate 154 of JAUXIU010000227.1, read as the reverse complement.
GAACCATTATTCTATTGTGTACGAAGTGCCTAAGTTCTTTCCACCATGTGGCTTTTGTACTGGAAGCATAATTACATAACATTCCTTCCGGATATGTACAGATTATTCAGCAAGGCCATAGAATCGATATCTTCTCTTGAAAAAGGAGAGAAGA
>JAUXIU010000142.1 GCA_030620895.1 Deltaproteobacteria bacterium | reverse complement strand
TGACGATTGAAGATTGTTAATGGTCATTTGAAAAGGTAAGGGTTAAGAGGCCGGATAGCTTTTTAGGCTATAACTTGTTAGCTTCTTAGGGTTGGTATGCACTCCCTGTTTTTCCTAAAAAGCTAAGAAGCTAAAAAGCTAATTCCTGTAACTAAAATTGACTAAACTGGCATTCTAACCCTAATCTAACGACTTAAGAGATTGAAGAATGAAAAAACCGTCGTTCGTGATTCGTGAATCGAAACTCGAACCACGATCCACGATACACGATTAACGAGTTGTATGGGAATTGAAGTGACGGATTAAAAGGAGCCTGGCAGGTGAGAATCACAATAAGGAAAAAATTGTTGTTCGGTTATGTAACGGTCTTGACCCTTTTGATCGTAGTGAGTGTCATTGCCTATCTGGCCCTTGGCAATGTCAATAAGTCTGTAAGTAGTATACTGTTGTATGCCCATAAATACGATGTAGTTGATGCTCTCAGGCATTCTACCAAGCAGTTCCTTGATCTCAATGACTCTTTAATCAAGGGTCAGGTACAAGATGACAGACATTACCTGTCGATTGCAGATGACGTAGGGAAAAAGATATTATATGTCAGAAAGTTGAGACTCAAAGAAGATGAGAAGGACCTTTTAAAGAAAATAAGCGATGAATTTACCTTAATAAGAAACAAATCAGAGAAATCTCTTGGGTGGAGCGAGGGAGAAAGGAATGCAAACCTTACAACCCTCCTAAGGGAGATGGACAGAGCGAAACCTGTCTTAATTAACAGTATAGAGGGTTTGTATGATGAAGCCTGGCGGTCTCTTGATAATGCGACTATTCTTGCGGATCAGGTAAGGGCGAAGGGTATAGGGCAGATCATGACATTCTCTATCATTGCTATTATATTAGGTGTCGGGATATCCATCTATATCTCTGAAAAGATTGTTGGCCCTTTGAAGGCCTTATCGAAAGCCGCTGGTGATGTCGCGATGGGTGACTTGAAGCAGAGGGTGAAAAAGACGACAGAGGACGAACTTGGTGAACTAATAACCTCCTTCAATAAGATGGTACTTGACCTTGAGACCTCCAGAGACCAAATAGAAAAATATAATAAAGAACTCCAGGCAATGGTAGAAGAGAGAACCGTGGAATTGGAAAAGACCAAAGAATATTTAGAGAACATTCTCGAACATTCAGGTGACATGATCATCACCACGACATTATTTGATGAGATCGTTCAGTTTAACAAGGGAGCCGAGGATATGCTTGGTTACAATAAAGATGGTATGGTTGGGGCTAAGATAGAAGACTTGTTTGCCAATAAGAGCGATTACAGAAAGCTGAGGGAAAAGGTGGTTGTTGGTGGTGATGTGTCCAATTATGATACCAGGCTAATGAAGAAGGACGGTAAGATTGTCGATGTAAACCTTACACTTTCACAGTTAAAAGACAGGGCAGGAGATATAATCGGCCTTGTTGGTATTGGTCGTGATATTACAGAAAAGAAGAGCCGTGAAGAAGAACAGAAGAAATATGCCGACCGTTTATTAAGGGAGATAGAGGAAGGTGCCAGACTGTCAAAGGAAAAGGAATCAAAGAAAGCTAAAGGTGTTTAGATTTAGAGAGGGCAGGTGTTTTTCAAAGTGGATAAGCATATTGCCATTAAAATATTTATTGGAATAATTGCTAATTATTGTGGCTATGGGGTTTAGTAAGCGCGCGAAAAAGCCTATTCAACGAAAGATCGCAACATTCATACTTCTTGTTGGGATGTTTCCGATTGTAGTAGGAACCACACTTGTCTACTTCCAGGGTAGAAAGGAGCTTACGGAGTCTGTTGGAAAGAACTTTGCCGGGATAGCCAAAGAGATTGCCAGTAATATTGAAATTATTGTAAGTCAGTCGATATATAATGTTGAGAGCCTTTCACTTTCACCAATATTAAGGGATGCAGCAAAAGTTGCAAATAGGCATTATCTCAATAAGGATGAGCGGATAATCGAAAAGGAGATAAAGAAATTAGACTTGGAGTGGGTCCAGGCCATGGGTGCGGAAGGTGCTTTTAAAAAATATCTAAAAAACCCAACCGCAAGGTATCTAGCGGAGGTTAAGGATCAAGCGAAGGGATATGAAGAGTTATTTATAACAGATAAAAGAGGTGTCCTGGCTGCATCTGCAAGTAATACAAAATATATATATTTCGGAAATGAAGAATGGTGGCAGGCGGCCTATAATGATGGAAAAGGTAATAAGTATGCAAGTGAAATATATCTCGATCCAGATAAGAGCCTGTATCTGATTAGAATCGCTGCACCTATCATGGATGAAGGCGGAGAAAATCTCATCGGCATAATACATGCCGTTAATAAGATTGATAATATATCTCGAATAATCCAAAAGTTCAGGGTAGGCAGGACTGGTCATGCCATGTTGATCAATTCATCTGCTATAATACTGCTCTGTCCTATATTCCCACCTCAAAGTCACAGGGTCACAGGTGAGTTGATGTCCGATATTAACAGACCTTCCAAAAGTTGGATGATTGTCAAGGATAATGCACATGGTGGAATTAATGCTGTTGCAGGATTTGCTCCGATAAACCCCGCATTTCAAAAAGGTGGAAAGGCATTTGGTGGTAACAATTGGTATATATTTGTCAGCCAATCACCAGTGGAGAGCTATGAGCCGATCAATACCGTGTTAAAAAGGATTGTGTCACTTCTGATATTTTCAGTTGCTATCCTCTCTGCTATGGGATTCTGGGCTGCTAGAAGGATCGTTAAGCCAATACATATATTGCAACGTGGGGCGGAAATCATCGGTGAAGGTAATCTGAATCACCGTATCGATATCGAAACAGGCGATGAGATAGAAGATCTCGCTGTGGAATTCAATCGAATGGTTGAAAAGATAAATGAATCATATTCTGGATTGGAGAAGCGCGTTTCTGAAAGAACTGAAGAACTAAAGAAGAACTATCAGGAAATGGAGACAATAAGCAGACTGAAATCAGAATTCCTTACCAATATGTCACACGAACTGAGGACACCTCTAAACTCTATACTTGGTTTTTCTGAGATGCTCTATGAAGGATTGAGCGGAGAATTAACCGAGAAACAGCTTGAATATTCAAATTATATTTATAAAAGCGGCAAGCATCTCCTTGAATTGATCAATGATATCCTTGATCTTTCAAAGATAGAGGCTGGTAAGATGGATTTAAAGCCAGTTGAATTTTCTGTAAACCGTGCTATAGAAGAGGTGCAATCAATCGTTACTCCTATGGCCATGAAGAAAAAAATATCGGTTGGGGTGGCCATTGAAAGTAATGTTTCAACCATTGTCGCTGATCAGAGGATGTTCAAGCAGATAATGTATAATCTCTTAAGCAACGCAGTAAAGTTTACAAACGAGTGCGGGCATATAGATGTAAATGGGATGTCGAATAATTACTTTTTACAGGTTTCTGTAGTGGATAACGGCAAGGGGATTAAAAAAGAAGATATGGGTATTATCTTTAAAGAATTTAAACAGGCAAATGGTTCTACAACAAGAGGGTATGAGGGAACCGGTCTCGGTCTTTCCCTGACAAAAAGGTACGTGGAGATGCAGGGTGGAAGT
>JAUXIU010000102.1 GCA_030620895.1 Deltaproteobacteria bacterium | reverse complement strand
CTGCCACCTTCTTTTCATCTTCAACCACCAGTATACGCATCACTCCTCCTGGTATAATTTTGATTATACCTAATAATACATATTTCCTTTACTAGTATACTTCTTATTAATGCCCTAATGTTTTTGTATGTCTTTACCAAGTCCATAAAATATTTTACCTCTAAAGACCCCTGGTAATCCACCTTTATTTACCCTGCCTATTGCCACTAATGTAGAGGCATCAGGGTTAAGAACCTTCATTGCAACACTTCTAAGAGAAGGAGTTGTAACCCTTTTAATATTAGATATAATCTCGTCTAAAGGAACAACCTTTTTAAAATATATCTCATCTTTAGCAAGTTTTGTCATCCTATTATCACTCGATTCTAGCCCTATCATCATGTTGCCTATAAGTTGTTCCTTTGCCATAGTGAGTTCTTTTCTTTCTAAGCCTTTTGATAGTTCTACAAACTCTTTTATAATAAGCTTTACAACATTAGCGAAATCATCGCTCGATGTTCCTGCATAAACCACCAAGGAACCAATATCTTGATGGAGGTTTAGGTATGAGTAAACCGAATATGCCAAGCCCCTCTTTTCTCTTATCTCTTGAAACAGCCTGGAACTCATGCCACCACCCAACATGGTATTTAACAGATACAGTTTATATCTATCAGGATGAGACTGTGGCAGGGTAGGAACGCCTAGACACAGATGCACCTGTTCCAGGTTTCTTTTTTTTAACATTACGCAAGGATGAAATACAGGTGTGGAAACATGCTTATCAATGGACATTCTCTCCACTCTTCCGAAGGATGTATTCAAAAGCCTTGTTATCTCTTTGTGTTTCAGGTTTCCTGCGGCAGTTATTATGATTCTATCCGAATTATAAAACCTTTTGAAATATGAGATTATATCCTTTCTTTTGATAGAGTTGATGTTTTGTATCTCACCCAATATTGGTCTTCCCATGGGATGTCCCTTCAAGATGGCCTTGAAGAAGATGTCATGAACAAGGTCATCTGGAGTATCCTCCACCATCTTTATCTCTTGAAGGATAACACATCTCTCTTTCTCTATCTCCTTATCTGCAAATCTTGAATTTATCAGAATATCTGACAGCAAATCAATCGCCAGTGAGATATCCTTACTCAGTACCTTTACGTAGAAACACGTATATTCTCTGCCTGTAAAAGCGTTTAGTATACCGCCAACTGATTCTATCTCCTTTACAATATTAATCGCACTTCTTCTCTTTGTTCCCTTAAAGAGTAGATGTTCGATAAAATGAGAAATGCCACATTCACTGGCATCTTCGTGTCTGGAACCTATCTTTACCCAGACCCCTATAGTAACCGAACCTATATCGGTCATCTCTTCGGTGATTACATTTATACCGTTCCTTAGAATACTCTTGCAGATACGACTCATAGTTGGTGGGAGTTTGATGATGGACTAAGAGTTGGGGACAGTCACTATTCTACGGATTTTGTTGGAGGTCTGAGGTTGGAGGTTGGAGGTTTTTTGCCTCAAGCCTCTTTCCTCAATCCTCAAACTGCCCGAGACTGTCCACTAAAAAATGGCTTTTGAATTTAAACGTTTTAAATTTTGAATCTCTGCCATTCGATATTGTTTAGCATTTAGGATTTCGAATTTAGGATTTAATGCCTCTGCATATTATCCATACACTCTTAAACCCACAACATCAACTTCTTTAACTGAAGAGCCTGCTTCCTTCCAAGTCATGTCTTAGAGTCTTTCGCAGCCTCTCCGATAGCGTCTTTTCTTGAAAGTCTTACCTTGCCCTCCCTGTCTACTTCAATAACCTTTACTGGAACCTCGTCGCCTTCCTTTAATATATCGCGTACATTCTTAACCCGCTCATGCGCCAGTTGAGATATATGTACAAGACCATCTGTGCCAGGGAATATCTCTACAAAGGCGCCAAAGTCTACTATTTTTCTAACTTTTCCAATGTAAATTTTTCCTATTTCAGGCTCCTGGACCAGCGATCTTACCATCTCCACAGCTGTTTTTGCTGCTTCTTCATCTACTGATGCTATATTTACCTTCCCTGTATCATCTATATTAATCTTTACACCTGTCTTTTCGATAATGCCCTTTATATTCTTCCCACCAGGTCCAATAACATCCTTTATCTTCTCCGTACGGACTTGCATTGTCAATATTCTTGGGGCATATACTGAAATTTCAGTCCTCGGTGCAGCTATCGCTTCATTCATCTTCTGCAGTATATGGAGCCTCCCCTCTCTTGCCTGATGCATTGCATCCTTTAGAACGGACAATGGGACTCCACCTATCTTTGTATCCATCTGAAAGGCGGTAATACCATCCTCATTACCTGCTACCTTAAAATCCATATCACCCAAGTGATCCTCATCCCCAAGTATATCAGATAGTATCGCAACCTTTTCACCTTCCATTATAAGACCCATTGCTATTCCGGCCACTGGAGCCTTTATTGGTGCCCCGGCATCCATTAAAGACAACGATGCCCCACAAATACTAGCCATGGAGGATGAGCCATTGGATTCAAGGATATCAGATACAACTCTTATGGTATATGGGAACTCATCTTCTTCTGGAAGGACTTTCACCATAGCCCTCTCTGCCAATGCTCCATGTCCTATCTCCCTTCTGCCAGGGCCTCTCAAGAACTTGACCTCCCCAACAGAAAAAGGTGGGAAGTTATAGTGCAGCATGAACCTCTTATACTCCCATCCAGAAAGGGCATCTATCTTTTGTTCATCCTCGGATGTCCCTAAGGTTGTAACTACCATCGCCTGCGTCTCTCCTCTCGTAAAGAGCGCTGACCCGTGAGTTCTTGGTAGAATGCCTACCTCACAGCTAATCGGCCTGACATCTTTTGTGGCACGTCCGTCGATTCTAATTCCAGTATTCAGCACCATATCCCTGAGGAGCCTGGATTTGAGATCTTCGAATGCTCTCTTTATTTCTCCTTCCCTACCCTCATACTGGTCTCCTATTCCGTCAAGCAACTCTCCTGATATCTCTCGCAACCTCTGATAACTCTCTTGTTTAGAAGGTATTTTAAGGGCCTCTACTATCTTATCTTTTGCAAAGTTATCTACTTCAACGGACAGTTCCTTATCAAAACCACCATGCGACGGGGCGAATTTCGCACTTCCTATCTCCTCTCCCATTTCAACCTGCAGTTTCAAGACATCCTGCATGGACTTATGCGCAAAATCCATCGCATCTATAAGGTCATCTTCAGTTGCAAAATACGAACCTCCTTCAACCATACTTATCGCATCTTTCGTTCCAGACACCAGGAGGTCAATATCGCTTTCTTTCTGTTGTTTTAATGATGGGTTGCATATGAACTGACCGTCAATCCGACCAACTCTTGCCATAGCAACCGGACCACTAAAAGGTATATCCGATATTGTTAAAGCTGCCGAAGCACCTATTAAAGCCGCCACCTCAGGGTCATTCTCCGGGTCTACAGACATCACAGTAGCAATAACCTGTGTCTCCACAAAATAACCATCAGGAAAGATAGGCCTCAATGGTCTGTCTATAAGCCTCGAACACAAGACCTCCCTTTCACTTGGCCTGCCTTCTCTTTTAAAAAAACCACCTGGAATCTTACCTGCTGCATATGTCATTTCCATATAATTTACAGTTAAGGGCATGAAGTCTAAGCCCTCTGAAGGCTCTCCAGCCCTACATGCAGTAACAAGAACAGCTGTGTCACCGTATCTAACCATACAGGCACCACCTGCCTGCCTGGCTATCTTTCCTGTCTCAATCGTTAAGGATCTACCACCGTAATTTACTTCATATATTTTGGTCATTTAATCCATCCTTTTATTTTTATTAACACAGAGGATCAATCCCCATGCAGTTATAAATTGCACATTTACAAATAAAGACTGAACAGCAAATATCTTCAAAAAAAAGATTTCCGAGCATTATTTTCTCAAGCCCAATTTGTTTATCACCGCTTTGTAACGTTCTAGGTCAGTTTTCTTGAGATAGTTAAGCAGGCTTCTTCTGCGTGTTACAAGCTTTAAAAGACCGCGTCTTGAATGGTGGTCATCCTTATGCACTTTAAAGTGTTCTGTAAGATCTTTTATCCTTCCACTCAAGAGAGCTATTTGCACCTCTGGAGAACCGGTATCGCTATCATGCATTCTAGACCCACTAACGATATCGGTTTTCCTTTCACGACTTAACATAACACCCCCCCCCGTTCTAAGCTTTGTCGAATTTGAACTTCAATAATTTTCAATCGTCAATCTTCATTTTTCAATCCATTTCCCTCTTCTCTTTTAACCATTAACAACCGCATCAGGTATGCTTGATATTACATCATCTGTATCTATAATTTTATCAATCAGCTTATTGTATGGCTGATCTAGCCGTACACAGTCCTCCAGTGTAAATTGTCCGTTTTTTATTCTTCTGAGAGCCACAAGATGTGCACCACAACCAAGTTTCATCCCAAGGTCGTGACTCAAAGATCTTATATATGTGCCTTTAGAACATGATATCCTCAAAACAAGATACGGAAGATTGATCTCTTCGATGTCGATATTGTAAATCTCAATATCTCTTGGCTTCCTTTCTATATCAATACCCCTCCTTGCAAGCTTATATAGTGGGGTTCCATTTATCTTGATAGCAGAAAACATTGGTGGAATCTGCTTCAT